>NZ_JARJHW010000212.1:0-12037 GCF_040560175.1 Streptomyces panacea | reverse complement strand
CCCCGTACGGCCTCATCACGTCATCATTCCGTCGCATTCCGCCCACTCCGGATCGTGGCCCCCTCCGGTACCGTCGGTGATATGAGGACGAGGCTGTTCACCACTCTGTCCGGGTTGCTGCTCGCCTTCACCGGCGCCGCCGTCGTCGCGGCGCCGGGCGCGCAGGCAGCCACCGGCCCCGATGCCGTGGCCGAGGCCTTCAAGGAGGGCCCGGTCTATGTCGACCCGCGCGCCTCCGACCAGCTCTCCCGGTCGGACGCCGCCGCGCTGACGAAGAAGATCAAGGACGCCGACAAGCCTGTCTTCGTCGCCGTCCTGCCGCAGGCCGCCGAATTCGATCCGGACAACACACTGCTGGACAGGCTCCGGACCGCGACCGGGGTGTCCGGCGTGTACGCCGTACGCCTCGGTGACAAGTTCGACGCCGCCGCGGACGCCCGTAACCTGCCGCCGGACGCCGTCCGTACGATCACCGACGGTGCGAAGGGCACGGGCCCCGTCGGGGCCTCGACGGAGCTCAACAACTTCGTCGACCAGGCACTCGCCGAGTCCCGCGGCCAGGCGCCCGCGGGCTGGGACACGTCCTCCGGCGACGGCACCGACGGCGGAAGCGCGACGACCGGGCTGATCACGCTCGGCGGCGTCGTCGTGCTGGGCGGCGCCGGTGTGTACGCGGTGCTGCGCCGCAACCGCCTCCGTAAGGAGGAGCGCGACAGGCAGGCCCTGGACAAGCTCCGGGTCGTCGTGGACGAGGACATCACCGCCTTCGGCGAGGAGCTCGACCGGCTCGACTTCCATCCGGGCGAGAAGGGCGCCGACGACGCGATGCGCGCGGACTACGAGCGGGCACTGGACGCGTACGAGAAGGCCAAGTCCCTCATGGACCGCGCCGGGCGCCCGGAGGATGTGCGCGGGGTGACCGAGGCGCTGGCCGACGGCCGCTTCTCGCTCGCCGCACTCGCGGCGCGACGGGAGGGCAGGCCGCTGCCGGAGCGCCGTTCACCGTGCTTCTTCGACCCCCGGCACGGTCCTTCCACGAAGGACGTGGACTGGTCGCCGCCGCCCGGCGGCGCCGTCCGTGCCATCCCCGTCTGCGCGGCCGACGCGGCGCGCCTGGAGGGCGGCGACGACCCCATGACGCGGATGGTGCAGACCGAGCGCGGCCCGCGCCCGTACTACGACGCGGGTCCGGCGTACGGCCCCTGGGCCGGCGGCTACTTCGGCGGCGGCGTACTCCCCGCCCTGCTCGTGGGCACCATGCTCGGCACCGTCCTGACCACCCCCGCCTACGCCGCGGACTACGGCGGCGGCGACTACACCGGCTACGACGGCGGCTCGGGCGGTGACTTCGGCTCGGGCGGTGGATTCGACGGAGGCGGCTTCGGCGGGGGAGGGGACTTCGGAGGCGGCGGCGGTTTCGACGGGGGCGGGTTCTGACGCGTCACGCGTCGGACGTATGTCCCGCCGGTGCCGGTCGCCGCGCGCGCTCCTGGCGTGCGGGGGCCGGTCAGGCGGCCTGCGGCTGGTTCTTGATCGCCGAGATGTCGAAGACCAGCTTCACCTTGTCGCTGACGACCACGCCGCCCGACTCCAGCGCGGCGTTCCAGGTCAGGCCCCAGTCGGAGCGCGAGATCGTGGCGCTGCCCTCGAAGCCGACCCGCTCGTTGCCGTACGGGTCGATCGCCTTGCCGTTGAACTCCAGGTCGATCGTGAGGGGCTTGGTGACGTCCTTGATGGTGAGGTCACCGGTGATGCGGTAGTCGTCGCCGCCCGCCTGCTCCGTGCCGGTCGAGCGGAAGGTCATCTTGGGGAACGTCTCGGCGTCGAAGAAGTCCGCGCCGCGCAGGTGACCGTCACGGTCGGGCGCGCCGGTGTCGATGCTCTCCATCTCCACGTCGATCGACGCGGAGGAATTCTCCGGCTTCGAGCCGTCCAGGCTCAGCGTGCCCTCGTGCTTGCCGAACGAGCCGCGGACGTTGGTGACCATCGCGTGGCGCACGGTGAAGCCGATGCTGCTGTGCGACGGGTCGATGGTGTAGTCACCGGTCAGCTCGGCCAGCTCGGGGTTGACCGCGATGGTGGCGGAGTCGGTCTCGGACTTGCGGTTGAAGAGTGACATGGTTTCTCCCGGTGCCTGTTTGTTTAGCCTTCAAGTAATTTCACCCTAGACCCATCTCGTTAAAACTTCAACATCTTCCGTCGATCGGGTGACGGCCGCCCGAAAGCCGTCCGGCACCTCGTCCGCCCGCCCCGTCCGCCCCACCCGTTCGGCTGCCTCGTCCGAGATCCCGCCCACGCGCGCGCCCGGGCACGCATGACGGTGCCCCGCCACCCCCTCGGTAGGAGGGAGGTGACGGGGCACCGTCGGCGCGCTGTCGGACAGTCGTGGCCGTCTGGACGGTCGGGACGTTTTGGACAGTCGGACTGTCTGGACGGTCAGGACTCAGGAACCGACCGACACGGTGAAGTGCACCGGATTGCCGTCGTGCGCCGCGCCCGAGACGTCCGGCTCGCCGTCCGGCCGTACGTCGTCGTACGGGAACGCGTACCCGATCGGGGTGTTGGCGTGCAGCACCCGCGCCCAGTGGTTGGTGGACGCGTCCTTGTAGTAGTCCGCAGCCGTGGCGCCGTTCGGCTGGTCCGGGTGGGTGAGCAGCGTCGAGCGGTTGAAGCCGGCCGCCAGCCTCGCGAGGAGCGCCTTCTTGTCGTCCGAGTCGCCCGGATTGTTGGTGAAGGGGCCGTGGTTGCAGGTGAAGATGTCCTTCGAGGACGGCTTGGAGAAGGTGTGGCCGCCCTCGAAGGTGAGGGTGTCGCCACTGACCCGGCCGGCCAGCACGCCCCGCCCGCCCTGGAGGTCGATCTTGAGGTCCTCGGCGGCGTACTTCTCCCAGACCTGGTCGATGTAGCCGTTGAAGACGTCCCTGAAGGGCATCTCGTCGGGCCGGTCGAAGAACGGCGCCATCGCGTTCTGCGGCGCGATCACCCGCAGGACCTGACCGTCGGCGCCGCGCGTGACCAGCTTGTCCCACGGCTGCCCGTCGGCCGCCGCCTGCGCGGTCAGACCGTCGGCGATCTTCTGGAGGGCGCCTTCGGGCAGCGGGGCGACGTCGTGCTTCGCGTCGCCCTCCAGGGTGATCCCGACGGGCAGCGCGGTCACCAGGTCGACGTAGCTGATGTTCGAGTACAACTGCTGGGGGTTGAAGGTGAATTCGGCGAACGACCAGGTGCGGCCGTAGTTGGGGTCGTTCTCGCTCGCGAACGCCGGCTCGACCAGGGACGGACCCGGGTTCAGGAAGAAGTCCAGCGTGTCGTCGCGTACGAAGTAGACGCGTGCGCCGAACATCTGAGGCAGTGTCAGCGTGACGGCGGCGCCGCCCGCCGCGCCCAGTGGAATGGCGCAGTCCACCGGCAGCGGGGTGTTGGCCTCGGCGGGCGACTCCGGCTTGTACACGCTGCCGTCGGCGCGGAGCAGCACCCAGCGGTCGGTGCCCTGCTCGTGGCCGGTGACGTACGCGTTGACCGAGCCGGGCAACGACTTGTTCACCAGGGCGAGTTCGCAGGTGTCGGCGGCGGCCGAGGCGCGGGGGCTGAGAGCGCTTCCCCAGGCGGGGTAGGTGAGCGCCGTGGCCGCGGCGGCCGTACCGGTCAGAAACATTCTGCGCGATATCACGGATGTTCTCCTGAGATGTGGGGGGAACGCGGTGAGGCGCGGTGTGTGGGGGCGCGCCTGCGTCTGCGCTCCACTCTCGTCACGTGTCCGGGACGCGTCAAGAGTTGTGACTGAGAGCGCTCTCATGGGTCGGCGAGTCTTCACAACCTGACGTCGGCCGCTCACCCGCCGCCACCGAAACCGGCCCCGACGAGGTCCGGACGAGGCACCGACGAGCCATCGGCGAGGTTCCGGCGGGGTTCCGGCGACGTCCCGACGAGGCACCGGCGGCGCCCAGGTCCGGCGCCCTCGGCCACCCCCGCCGTCACCCCCGCCACACGGGGACGACGCGTGACCCTTGGTTGGCCACCGACCGACATCCGACTGACATCTGGAGGAATCTCACAAGCGCGAGGGGCTCTGGGCTGTCGAATCGGCCCGCGCCCACCCCGGTTCTGTCCAGCCCCACCAGGAATCCGGGCAGGAGACTGTGCGGAGTCGACGGCGGCTTTTTCCTCTGTTCTTCGTAGGGTCGGTACATGACCGTTGTGGACCAGACGCCGAGTGAGCCCGTCGATGCCCGTGGGCGTGTGGCCGAGCTGCACTCGCTGCGGGGGCAGGCGCTGAGCGGGCCGAGCGAACGCGCGACCGAGGCGCAGCACGCCAAGGGCAAGCTGACGGCTCGCGAACGTATCGCGCTGCTGCTCGACGAGGGCTCGTTCAAAGAGGTTGAGCAGCTGCGCCGACACCGGGCCACCGGTTTCGGCCTGGAGGCCAAGAGGCCGTACACGGACGGGGTGATCACCGGCTGGGGGACGGTCGATGGCCGCACGGTCTTCGTGTACGCGCACGATTTCCGCATCTTCGGCGGCGCCCTGGGCGAGGCCCACGCCACGAAGATCCACAAGATTATGGACATGGCCATCTCGGCCGGTGCCCCACTGGTCTCGCTGAACGACGGCGCGGGCGCCCGTATCCAGGAGGGCGTCTCCGCGCTCGCCGGTTACGGCGGCATCTTCCAGCGCAACACCAAGGCGTCGGGTGTCATCCCGCAGATCAGCGTGATGCTCGGCCCGTGCGCCGGCGGCGCCGCCTACAGCCCCGCCCTCACCGACTTCGTGTTCATGGTCCGTGAGACGTCGCAGATGTTCATCACCGGACCCGACGTCGTCAAGGCGGTCACGGGCGAGGAGATCACCCAGAACGGACTCGGCGGCGCGGACGTGCACGCCGAGACCTCGGGCGTCGCGCACTTCGCGTACGACGACGAGGAGACGTGCATCGCCGAGGTCCGCTACCTGCTGGCGATGCTCCCCTCGAACAACCGCGAGAACCCGCCCACCGCCGAGTCCGAGGACCCGGCCGACCGCCGCTCCGACGTGCTGCTCGACCTCGTCCCGGCCGACGGCAACCGCCCCTACGACATGCGCAAGGTCATCGAGGAGCTCGTCGACGACGGCGACTTCCTGGAGATCCACGAGCGCTGGGCCACCAACATCATCTGCGCGCTGTCCCGGCTGGGCGGCCAGGTCGTCGGCATCGTCGCCAACCAGCCGCAGTCCCTCGCGGGCGTCCTGGACATCGAGGCATCCGAGAAGGCCGCGCGCTTCGTGCAGATGTGCGACGCCTTCAACATCCCGATCGTGACCCTGCTGGACGTACCCGGCTTCCTGCCCGGCGTCGACCAGGAGCACGGCGGCATCATCCGCCACGGGGCGAAGCTGCTCTACGCGTACTGCAACGCCACCGTCCCGCGGATCTCGCTCATCCTGCGCAAGGCGTACGGGGGTGCTTACATCGTCATGGATTCGCAGTCCATCGGCGCCGACCTCACCTATGCCTGGCCGACCAACGAGATCGCGGTGATGGGCGCGGAAGGCGCCGCCAACGTCATCTTCCGCAAGCAGATCGCCGAGGCCGAGGACCCCGAGGCCATGCGTGTGCGCATGGTCAAGGAGTACAAGGCCGAGCTGATGCACCCGTACTACGCCGCGGAGCGCGGTCTGGTCGACGACGTCATCGACCCGGCCGAGACCCGTGAGGTCCTCGTCTCGGCCCTCGCGATGCTCCGTACGAAGCACGCCGACCTGCCCTCCCGCAAGCACGGCAACCCCCCGCAGTGAGCCCGCGCCCGCCGGACGCGGCCCCCGTGCCGCCCGCGACGCCGCCCACCCGCCGAGAAGACGGAGACACGAGCCCGATGAACGATTCCACCGACAACTCCCCGCTCCGCGCGGACAGCTCCCTGCTCCGCGTCGAGAGGGGCCAGGCCGGCCCCGAGGAGCTGGCCGCCATCACCGCCGTCCTCATGGCGCGCGCCGCGGCCCGCACCGGCGCGGACGCCACCTCGGCCCACCGAGGCCGCTCCACGGCCGGCTGGCGCCGTCTGGAGCGCACGCCGGGCTTCCGGGCCCCGCACAGCTGGCAGGGCTGATTCCGGACGCCCCAGCGGCCGTACAGCGCCGTCAGAGCCCCGCACGGACCACCGTGCGGGGCTCTCGCGCTCACGGGCCCCGTGAGCGACCACACGCGACGGCCGCGGCCCCGCACTCCTCGGAGTGCGGGGCCGCGGCCTTTCAAGTCCGGGCGCGGGGCCCGGAGACGCTTAACGAAGTCGTGCCATGAGTGCGTGTTCGACGAGGGTGATCAGTCCGCTCTTGGCGTCGGCGCGGTGCCGGGCGTCGGTCGTGATGATGGGGGTGTCGGGGCCGATCTGCAGGGCCTCGCGTACTTCGTCGGGGGTGTAGGGCTGGTGTCCGTCGAAGCCGTTGAGGGCGATGACGAAGGGGAGCCCGGAGTTCTCGAAGTAGTCGACGGCGGGGAAGCAGTCGGCGAGGCGGCGGGTGTCGACGAGTACGACGGCGCCGATGGCGCCGCGTACGAGGTCGTCCCACATGAACCAGAAACGGTCCTGTCCGGGGGTGCCGAACAGGTACAGGATCAGGTCCTGGTCGAGGGTGATACGGCCGAAGTCCATGGCCACGGTGGTGGTGGTCTTGTCTCCGGTGTGGGTGAGGTCGTCGATGCCGGCGGAGGCGCTGGTCATGACGGCTTCGGTACGCAGCGGGTTGATCTCCGAGACGGCGCCGACGAACGTGGTCTTGCCCACGCCGAATCCGCCCGCCACCACGATCTTCGCGCTGGTGGTTGAGCGGGCTGCACCGCCGCTAGAGCTTGCGAAGTCCACTGAGCACCCTTTCGAGCAGTGTCACATCTGGTTGGCCCCCGGCGGTCTCGTCGCCGCCGGGTTGATGAATGGCGACAAGTCCGGCCTCCGCCAGGTCGGCTACGAGGATCCGGGCGACGCCCAGGGGGATGGAGAGCAGTGCCGAAATCTCGGCGACCGATTTGATCTCGAAACAGAGCCGGCAGATCCGCTGGTGCTCGGGCAACTGCCCTTGCAGCCGGGACGGATCGGCCGTCGTGCTGACCAGTGCCTCGATGGCGAGCTGGTACCGCGGCCGTGTCCGGCCGCCGGTCATGGCGTACGGACGGACCAACGGGTTGTGCGCGGCGTGCTCCGGCTCCTGATGGCGCCTCGGCTGTACCGGCTGGACGCGGGGCGGCTGCTGACCGTACGAGGGCTGCTGTCCGTACGGCTGCTGCTGTCCCTGGCCCTGCCCCTGACCGTACGACGGCTGCTGACCGTACGGCTGTTGCTGACCCTGGCCGTACGACTGCTGCTGTCCGTACGGCTGTTGAGGCTGCTGGTACGGCTGCTGCTGTGGATGATACGGCTGTCCGCCGCCGTCCCACTGCCCGCCCTGGCCGCCGTTCCCGCCCGGCACGGAGGGGGAGTCGAAGTGGTTCCGGGCACGCTCACCCGGGACCTGTCGGCCACCCTCGTAAGGATGTCCGCCTGGGGGTGTTGCCACCGTTTCCTCCTCCGACTCCGGTCGCCGGTAACTGTTCTGTGGAGTCGCGCCACCGAACCCTATGGTGCGATGGCGCGAAACGCACTGTCTGTCTGTTAGTTGAGAAGACTTCCCTGGAGTTCGGCGCGCAGGTCCGGCGTCAGCACCGTCCCCGCCCGGTCGACGAGCAGAGCCATTTCATAGCCCACCAGGCCGATGTCGGCCTCGGGGTGCGCGAGGACGGCCAGCGAGGAGCCGTCGGACACGGACATGAGGAAGAGGAACCCGCGGTCCATCTCCACGACGGTCTGGGTGACGGCACCGCCCTCGAAGATCCTGGAGGCCCCGGCGGTCAGCGAGGTCAAACCGGAGGCCACGGCCGCCAGTTGGTCGGCGCGGTCCCGCGGGAAACCCTCGGACATGGCCAGCAGGAGTCCGTCGGCGGAGACCACCACGGTGTGGGACACCCCGGGGGTGTGGTCCACGAAATTGGTGATCAACCAGTTGAGATTCTGTGCCGCCTGGCTCATCGGGCTCACACTAACGCTCCTGGTTGTAGGTACTGCCCGGGCCTCGACCCGGTCCGTTCGTATCCGTCCCCGCCGCTCCCGCGTTGCCCGCCCCCGCGTTACGGCCCCGCTGGACGCCGCGCCGCAGGTTGCTCAGCCTGCCACGTACATCCTCCGGCGCGCGCGAGACCTGGGGGCCGGTCTGCGGCGTCGCCTCCGCGGTTCCCTCGATCAGGTTGGCCTTGGGAACGCGGCGGGGGAGCCCCGACGGGGTGATCCCGCCGGCCTTGGGCTCCTTGAGCTTCTCGGCCCGCTGCCAGCGGTCGTCGTTCGTCGAACGCCAGTCGTCGGGGCCGTTCGCCTCACTCTGCCCGTTCTGCGGCTGCGGGGCCGCCGGTGCGTACGTCTCGTCGGTCTCGTTCGTCCGCTGTGCCTCGGGGGACGGTGCCGGCTGGTCGGAAACCCGCGCCGGCTCCTGCGGCGTGGCGGCCTGCGGGGAGGTCCGGCCGAAGAGATCGGCCTGACCGCTGTCGTGTCCGTTCCGCTGTCCGTCGTCCCCACCGGTGGTCTGCCACGACTCCGGCTTCGGCGGCTGCGACGTGCCACCACGGCGCGGCAGTCCCGCTCCGGTCAGTGTGTGACTGGTGCTCGGCGAGGGTCCCGGACGTTCGAATTCTACGCGTTCCCGGGTGCCCGCCGCAGCGCCGTCGGACGATTCCGATTCGGGCTGCCGCGTCGCGTCGTACCCGCCCTGGTAGCCACCCTGGTCACTCCAGCCACCCTGGTTGGCCTGGGGGGCGAAGAGGTTGTCGTAGGCCGCCCCGTCCGGCCGCGGAGCCTCGTAGGCCCCTTCCGTATACGCGCCGCCGAGCGGATCCTGCTGCTCCGGGTATCCGTCGGGCGTCTGATACCCGTCGCCGTCCGTCCGGTAGCCGTCGGGGGTGGCGTACGCGTCGTACCCCGTGCCCCCGTACGTCTGCCCGGCCTCGGCGCCACCCTCGGGGGCGGGGTAGCCGTTCTGCTCGTACGGTGCCTGCCGCGGCGCGTACTGCCCGTCGGTCTCCTCGCGGTACTGCCCGTCGACCTGATCGCCGTAGAGCGGCTGCTCGCCGCCGGGCAGCGCCGGGGCGGCGCCGTTGCCACCGCCGAGCGCCGCGCGGCGCTCGTCGCGCTTGAGGGAACGGTTCACCGGATCGAGACTGCGCGGATTCGCCGTCCCGGCCTCCGCCCCCTCGTCGTAACGGGAGTCGTCGAAGCCGAGTTCGGCCGCCGTCAGCATGGGCGTCGAGAACGACTGCTGCTCCGGCTCGAAGGCCGGGGCCTGCTGCTCCGGGATGATCTGGGAGACCGTGAAGTCGTCCGGCGGGGGCTGCTCGCCGCCGCCGCCGTGTGTGATCGCGTCCGGGAGCATGACCAGCGACGTGGTGCCCGCCTGCTCGCCCGAGGGCCGCAACTGCACCCGTACGCCGTGCCGGTCGGCCAGCCGGCCGACCACGAACAGGCCCATGCGCTGGGACACCGCGGCGTCCACGGTGGGCGGGTTGGCCAGCTTGTGGTTGATGTCGGCGAAGTCCTCGGCGGTGAGGCCGATGCCCTTGTCGTGGATCTCGATCATCACGCGGCCGTCGGGCAGCCGCGTCGCGGTCACCCGTACCTTGGTCTGCGGCGACGAGAACGTCGTGGCGTTCTCCAGCAGCTCGGCGAGCAGATGCACGAGGTCGGTCACGGCCTGGCCGTGGATGTCGGTCTCCGGCACGCCGGTCAGCTCGATGCGCTCGTAACTCTCCACCTCGGAGGAGGCGGCGCGCAGCACGTCGACCAGCGGCACCGGCTGGTTCCAGCGGCGGCCCGGTTCCTCACCGGCGAGGACCAGCAGGTTCTCGCCGTTGCGGCGCATACGGGTCGCGAGGTGGTCCAGCTTGAAGAGGTTCTCCAGCTGCTCGGGCTCGGCCTCGTTGTTCTCCAGTTCGGTGATCAGGGTCAGCTGGCCCTCGATCAACGACTGGTTGCGCCGCGAGAGGTTGGTGAAGATCGCGTTGACGTTGCCCCGGAGCATGGCCTGCTCGGCCGCGAGCCTGACGGCCTCGCGGTGCACCTGGTCGAAGGCGCGGGCGACCTCGCCTATCTCGTCCCTGGAGTCGATCGGGATGGGCTGGACGCGTGTGTCGACGCGGCCGGGCTCGGTACGGGACAGCTGGTCGACCAGCATCGGCAGCCGCTGCTCGGCTATGCCGAAAGCGGCCGTACGGAGCTGGCGCATGGCCCGGCTCATCTGCCGCGCCATCATCCCGGCCAGCACGAAGGCGGCCAGCAGGGCGATCAGCACGATCGCGCCGTTGATGATCGCGTCGTTCCTGGCGCCGTCGGAGATCTCCGCGGCGTCGCTGACGGCGTTGTCGACCAGGTCCTTCTCGATGACCGTGTAGCCGTCGAACTTGGCGGTGGTCGCGGCCATCCACGCCGTGGGGGTGACGCCGCGCTCCTCCAGCTGGGAGGGGCTGTCACCGGTGGCGATGGCGGCGACCATGCCGTCGACGACCGAGCCGTCCTGGGCCGGCGGGGCGATGAACTTCTCGCCCGCCGCCGCGGCCTGCTGCCGCGCCGTCGCGAGCTTCTTGGCGCCCTCGGCGGCCTTCTCGCCCATGATCTTCTGGAGCTTGGCCGTGTCCGCGTCCGTGCCGCCGGAGACGTACTCCGCGACCGCGATGTCCTCCAGGTAGGCGTACGAGGAGAACGCGATCGACTGGCCCGCCCTGACCGCCGGCTTCTCGCTCGGCCGCACCAGCAGGTGCAGACCGATGGAGCGCTGGAGGGAGGAGGCGGCCTTGGAGAGCTGGATGGCGTAGGCGGTGCGGCCGTAGCTGGTGATGTTGCCGGTGCCGAGGCCCAGTTCGTTGGAGAACTCCATGAGGGAGTGCTGGACCAGCACATATCCCTCTTCGGTCGCCACCGGACCGCCGTTGCGGCCGGTCTTGTCGGGCGTCTCGACCCCCGCCGTGTACGCCGTCTTGCGGATCGTCTCCAGCTTGGGCTCTTCGGCGCGGAAGAGGCGCAGCCGCCGTTCCAGGCCCTGGTCCTGCGGCATGGACTCGACGGCGCGGTCGAACGTGGCCTTCGCGGCGTCCGTGGTGGCCCTGGCGTCCACGACGATCTTGTCGTCGCGTTTGTTCGTCAACAGGGGCTGCGCGGTGAGGTCGCGCTCGTTGAGCAGGGCCTGGCCGTACTCGGACGCGGCCCGGACGACGAGCGCGGTCCGCTCCGCGTCCTGCGCCTCCTGCCAGGTGTCGATCGAGCCCTTGACCTGGAAACCACCCATGACGAGGCCGACGAGCACGGGGATCAGGAGGATCGCGTTGAGCCGCGTCGGTACCCGCCAGTTGCGTGGTGACAGGCGACTGGTGCTGCCGGGTGCCGGGGGCTTCCCGGGCGCATCCGCAGGCGGTGCCGCTGTACGCCGCGGCGGGGTGAAGTTGCCCCGCGCCGCCTGCTCCGCGGAGCTCGTCTTGCTGCGCCTCACTCGACCAACAACCTCTCGGCGTCGGCACCTATGTCGTGCCGTTTTTCGTTCAGGGCCGTGCTACTCGGGAGTTCATCGAATTCCAGCACGTGAGGCCGTCCCGTTCCAAACAGTGGGAATCAGCCATTCCGAGTGGTCCATACCGGAGATAAAACGGGCATAGAGAACGAGCCCCGCCAAAAGGCGAGGTTGATGTGAGCACAGCGATACCAGCCGAACGCGTCGGGCGACCGGGCGGCGTGAATTCTCTTCTCAAAACGTTATGAACACCGACGTGGGCTATGTCAAAAGACACAGCCCACACCGGGTCCTGGCTACGGCAACTGCCGTACGGAAACGTCTACTTGAGCCGAGCCATGAGTGCGTGTTCGACGAGCGTGATCAGTCCGCTCTTGGCGTCGGCGCGGTGCCGGGCGTCCGTCGTGATGATGGGAGCGTCCGGGCCGATCTGCAGGGCCTCGCGCACTTCCTCGGGGGTGTAGGGCTGGTGTCCGTCGAAGCCGTTGAG
>NZ_JARJHW010000211.1:0-12227 GCF_040560175.1 Streptomyces panacea | reverse complement strand
CATCGGTACGGACGTGCACGCCTTCGAGGCCGGGCGTGAGCTCTGGTGCGCCGGCCTGCTGTGGGACGGCCCCGAGAACGGCGGCTACGGCCTCGCCGGGCACTCCGACGGCGACGTCGCCGCCCACGCCGCCTGTGACGCGCTGTTCTCCGCGGCCGGTGTCGGCGACCTCGGCGCGCACTTCGGGACCTCGCGGCCCGAGTGGTCCGGCGCCTCGGGCGTCACCCTCCTCAAGGAGGCGGCCAGGATCGTCCGCTCCGAGGGCTTCGCCATCGGCAACGTCGCCGTCCAGGTCATCGGCGTACGGCCGAAGATCGGCAAGCGGCGCGCCGAAGCCACGAAGGCGCTGTCGGAAGCCGTCGGCGCGCCCGTCTCCGTGTCCGGCACGACCACCGACGGGCTGGGGCTGACCGGACGAGGCGAGGGCTTGGCGGCGATCGCCACGGCGCTGCTCGTTCGCGAGTACTGACGTACTTCCCCCGCGAGCGGTGTGGCCGAAATACCGCCGGGCCGACGCCGGTTGAGGAAGCATCGCCGGGTACGCGGACCGCGGTGAACCCCCTCCTCAGGAAGGCACCATCCATGGCAGTCGCTGTTCTCTCCGACGAGCTCAAGCAGCTCCTCGACGGCACCGTCTTCGTCGCCATCGCCACCATCCAGCCCGACGGCAGCCCCCAGGTCTCACCGGTATGGGTGAAGCGCGACGGCGACGACATCCTCATCTCGACGGCCGTCGGCCGCCGTAAGGAGGTCAACCTGCGCCGGGACCCGAGGGTGACGGTCATGTTCCAGCCCTTCGACGACCCGTACCGGTACGCCGAGATCCGCGGCTCGGCCACCCTCAGTACGGAGGGCGGACAGGAACTCATCGACGAACTGTCCATCAAGTACACGGGCAAGCTGTACGCCGACTTCAACCCGAAGGGCGCGCAGGAGGGCGAGCGCGTCATCATCCGGGTCACGCCGCGCAAGGTCGTCGGCCGCATCTGACGCGGTCGGGCGCCGCGCGGCGCCCGCGCGGCGCACACCGTGTCCGCCGCTGTCCGATGCCGGACAGCGCCCCGACGCTTCTCCGGCGGCCCTCCGAAAGCCTCTGACGAGGGCCGTCCGGCGCGCGCAACGTCACGCTTCGGTGTCCCGTGGCCCCAAGGGGCCCGGGGCACTGCCTCCGTAGCACTACCCTTGTCGCGTGACCATTCGGCTGTACGACACCGGCGCCCGGCAGATCCGTGACTTCACCCCGCTCGTCGCGGGCTGTGTCTCGATCTACCTTTGCGGCGCCACCGTGCAGGCCGCACCGCACATCGGGCACATCAGGTCGGGGCTCAACTTCGACATCCTGCGGCGCTGGTTCGCCTACCGCGGCTACGACGTGACCTTCGTACGGAACGTCACCGACATCGACGACAAGATCATCGCGAAGTCGGCCGCCCAGAACCGCCCCTGGTGGGCGATCGGGTACGAGAACGAGCGCGCCTTCAACGACGGCTACGACATCCTGGGCTGCCTGCCGCCCACCTACGAGCCGCGCGCCACCGGGCACATCCCCGAGATGATCGAGATGATGCGCGGCCTCATCGAGCGCGGCCACGCCTACGCGAGCGAGGGCAACGTCTACTTCGACGTGCGGTCCTTCCCCGAGTACCTCCAGCTCTCCAACCAGGACATCGACGACCTGCGCCAGCCCTCCGGCGAGGGCGAGACCGGCAAGCGCGACCAGCGGGACTTCGCCATGTGGAAGGCCGCCAAGCCCGGCGAGCCGTACTGGGACACCCCGTGGGGCCCCGGCCGGCCCGGCTGGCACCTGGAGTGCTCCGCGATGGCGCACAAGTACCTCGGCAGCGTCTTCGACATCCACGGCGGCGGCCTCGACCTGGTCTTCCCGCACCACGAGAACGAGATCGCGCAGGCCAAGGCGTACGGCGACGAGTTCGCCGAGTACTGGGTGCACAACGCCTGGGTCACCATGAGCGGCGAGAAGATGTCCAAGTCGCTCGGCAACTCGGTCCTGGTGAGCGAGATGGTCAAGAAGTGGCGGCCCATCGTCCTGCGCTACTACCTCGGCACGCCGCACTACCGCTCGATGATCGAGTACAGCGAGGAGGCCCTGCACGAGGCCGAGTCCGCCTTCGGGCGGATCGAGGGCTTCGTCCAGCGCGTCATCGAGCTGGCCGGCCACGTCGTCGAGCCGGCCGGCGAGGTGCCGCCCGCCTTCGCCGAGGCGATGGACGACGACCTCGGTGTCCCGGGGGCCCTCGCGATCATCCACACCACGGTCCGGCAGGGGAACTCGGCGCTCGCCGCCGACGACAAGGAAGCGGCGGTCGCCCGTCTCGCCGAGGTCCGCGCGATGCTCGGTGTTCTCGGTCTGGACCCGCTGGACGCACACTGGACGGGAGCGGGTGCGGGCGAGGGCGGCCCCGAGGGCGGGGGCAACAGCCTGAATGGGGTGGTCGACACCCTCGTACGGCTGGTGCTCGACCAGCGCGAGGCGGCGCGTGGCCGCAAGGACTGGGCCACGGCGGACGCCATCCGCGACCAGCTCCAGCAGTCCGGACTCGTCATCGAGGACGGCCCGGCGGGCCCGCGGTGGACGCTGGGCCCGCGCTGAGCGGGACGACCACCGCGGCCTCCTGAGGATGCGGGGTCGCGGAGTGCCATGGGGCCCCGACCGGGGCCCCGATTGTGCTGTCCGGCCACCGGGCGGCACACTCGCGTGAACGAAGTGAAGTTCTCACGAACCGACGAAAGCAACGAAACAGGTAGGTCATGGCCGGGAACAGCCAACGCAGGAACCGCCGCACGTCCAACAAGAAGGGCGCGCAGGTCGGCAGCGGTGGCAAGCGACGCCGCGGCCTGGAGGGCAAGGGCCCGACGCCGCCCGCGTCCGCCCGCAAGGGTCATGTGCAGAACCGCGTCTCCAACGCCAAGGCCAAGCTGACCGCCCGCCGCCAGGTCGCCCGCCGCGGCGGCAAGGGCACCAGCGAGATGGTCGTCGGCCGCAACCCGGTCTTCGAGGCGCTGCGCGACGGCGTACCGGCCACGATGCTCTACGTACAGCAGTACATCGAGAACGACGAGCGCGTGCGCGAGGCCCTTCAGCTCGCCGCCGACCGCGGTGGCATCCATCTGATGGAAGCCCCCAGGCCCGAGCTCGACCGCATGACGAACGGCCTCAACCACCAGGGCTTGGTGCTCCAGGTCCCGCCGTACGAGTACGCGCACCCCGAGGACCTGGCAGCCGCCGCCTTCGACGAGGGCGAGGACCCGCTGATCGTCGCGCTCGACGGCATCACCGACCCGCGCAACCTCGGCGCGGTCGTCCGCTCCGTCACCGCCTTCGGCGGTCACGGCGTCGTCGTGCCCGAGCGGCGTGCCGCGGGGATGACCGCCGGCGCGTGGAAGTCCTCGGCCGGCACCGCCGCCCGTACGCCGGTCGCCCGCGCCACCAACCTGACGCGCGCGCTGGAGAGCTACCAGAAGGCGGGCCTGACCGTCGTCGGTCTCGCCGCCGACGGCGAAACCGAGGTCGGCGACCTCCCGGCGCTCGGCGGCCCGGTCGTGATCGTGGTCGGCAGCGAGGGCAAGGGCCTGTCCCGGCTGGTCGGCGAGACGTGCGACTACCGGGTGCGGATCCCGATGCCGGGCGGCGCCGAATCGCTGAACGCGGGTGTCGCCGCAGGAGTGGTGCTGTACGAGGCGGCCCGCCGGCGCGCCTGAGCGGCCGGGCCGGGCGCATGCCCGGCTCCGGTCGGCCCGGTCGGCGGCGGTCGGGAGGCGGGCGCGGCAGTGGGCCGGATGGCGTGATCTCCGTACAGATGTGCCCATCCCGCCACTCTTGACGGGTCTCGGACATTTACCGGCCGTCAAGGCAGTGTCCTAAACACAAGTCACTCGGTTAGATGAGTGTGGACACCAGAACGCCCCGGCCCGGGTTCGAAGAACAGCCCCCGCTGAGCATGGTCAAGGTGGACTGCGATCCCGCGCAGGTCATCGTGAACCACGCCAGCTTTCGGGTGAAGCTCGCATCGAGCCAGCGCCCCAGCCCCGCACGCGCCACGGCGGACACCGCGCGGATTCCCGCGATGAGCGGCGCCGGAGGTGCGGCACGCCGCCGGGCCCCCGTCGTCTGGAGCGGCAGGTCGGAACCGGGCGACCTCGGAGCCACCGGGCTCCTCCAGGCCGTACGGAACTCCTCCGCGACAGCGGCGGGCGCGGCTCTCGCCCAAGCGCCGGGCGGCCCGTACGACAGAGCGGCCGGCGGCTCCACCCAGGTCATCCCGCGGATCGACCTGGGCGACGACACCATGCCGACCCCCCGCGTACCGCCCCGCGGCGGCGGCGCGGGCTCCGATACCCCGCTGCTGCCCCCCATGCGGCAGGCCGTGGGCGCGTACGACGCGCCGGAGTACGACACGTACGGCGGGGGCGGCGCACGCCACCGCGGCGGCCACGACGACCGCGACGACCGTGAGTACGAGCGCGACTTCGAGCGCGACTTCGGCAGAGACGGCTACGACGGCGACCCGCGCGGAGCGCGGCACGACATCGGTGCCTCCGAGGCCGCCGTACGGCACGCCTACTACCCCGGCCGCCGGATGAACCTCGGCGTGGTGCTCCTGCCGCTCCGCGTCTTCCTCGGTCTCATCTCCATCTACGCGGGCATGGGCAAGCTCTGCGACCCCGTCTACTTCGACGGCGGCAAGCGCGGCTCCATGGTCACCTGGCTCACCTCGCTCCAGCCGTGGGCCCTCGCCGAACCCCTGCGCGACTTCGCCCTCTCGCACCCCGTCGGCGCCGGACTCAGCGTCGCGTTCCTCCAGGTCGTCGCCGGTGTGCTCACCGTCCTCGGCCTCTGGCAGCGGCTCGCCGCCTGCTTCGGGGCGCTGCTCTCGGCCGCGCTGATCCTCACCGTCAGCTGGCGCACCGTGCCCGCCTACGACGCGCCCGACATCATCTATCTGGCCGCCTGGTCCCCGCTGATCATCGCGGGCGCGCCCGTCTACTCGGTGGACGGACGCCTCGCGGGCGAGGCGTGGCGCAAGCTCGGCCCGCGCTCCCCCCTCAGGGAGCTGCGGCGGCGTGTTCTGCGCCGCGGGGCGGTCGTCGCGACCGTCGTCATCGGCCTGACGCTGCTCATCGGCTCCATGCTCGGCGGAGCCGTACGGTCCACGGAGATGGTGACCGTGCCCGGACCGAACAACCCGGTCAACCAGCTGCCCGGATCGCCGCTCCCGCAGAAGTCCGGCAAGAGCAGCGCGTCCGGCACGCCCACCGGCGAGGCCCGGCAGAGCGGCGGCACCGCCGAGCCGACGGCCGGCCAGACCAGCGGCCCGGCGGCCGAGCGGTCGAAGCCGGGCGAGACCCCTGCCCGCAAGTCCGGCGGGGCCACCGTGGGCGGGCAGCCCAGCCAGTCCCAGGGCACCGGCCAGGCGCCCCCGCGGATGGCGGAGCAGGCACCACCGCCGTCGAGCAGCCAGGGCCCCGCCACGAGCGGTGGTTCGCCGGGCGGCGGCGGCCAGGGTGGCGGCACGACCGGCGGAGGCGACGGCGGCGGCACCACGGGCGGCGGAGGCGGCTCGTCCACCGGCGGCGGTGGCGGGGGCGCCAAGAACCCGATCGGCGGCCTGCTCGGCTGAGGCACGCACAGCACGTACAGCACTACAGCAAGCACAGCACGCATGAAGGCGGCCACCCCACATCACCGGGTGGCCGCCTTCATGCGTGCTGTGCGCCCGTCTGCGGGCCTGGGACGTTCCGGTACGGCTCGGGGGGTCGAGCGGGCCCGTCAGACCCCGTCAGGGCCGGTCCGCGTCGACAGGAACGTCAACGCGCGGCGGCGGCCAGCTCCTTGGCCGCCTCCGTGAGGTCCTTCGCGGTGTCGATGGCCCGCCAGTACGCGCCCTGCGGCAGCGGGAAGCCCGCCAGCCTGCGCTCGCGCGCCAGCCGGGGGAAGGTCGTCCGCTCGTGGTCGCCGCGATCGGGCAGCAGACTCGCGAACGCCGAGGAGAACACGTACACACCGGCGTTGATCAGATACGGCGACGGCGGCGACTCGATGAAATCCAGCACATGGCCGAACTCGTCGGTCTCCACGGCCCCCCAGGGAATCCGCGGCCGGGCGAGGGCGAGCGTCGCGGTGGCATCGCGCTCGGCGTGGAACGCGGCCATCTCGCGCAGCGAGAAACGGGTCCAGATGTCACCGTTGGTGGCGTACCAGGGCTGCTCGGGCTCGGGCAGCCGGGCGGCGGCGTACTTGAGACCACCGCCGCGCCCCAGCGGTTCCTTCTCCACCACGGTCGTGACACGCAGCGGGAGTTGTGACGCGTCCAGCCACTCCTGGAGCACCTCGGCGAGATGGCCGCACGAGACCACGGCGTCCGTGACGCCCTCGGCGGCCAGCCAGGCGAGTTGATGGCCGATGATCGGGGTCCCCGTGCCGGGGATCTCGACCATCGGCTTGGGACGGTCGTCGGTGTACGGGCGCAGCCGCGACCCCTGGCCGCCCGCGAGGACCACGGCCTGCGTCGGAAACGTCATCATGCCGTGAACGATAGGCGGGTCGGTCGGGGAGCCGGTGGTCAGTGCCCCGCGGTCTGCTGGGAGACCCCGTAGGCGAACGAGGTGTCGCAGACGGGGCGGGAGAACGACTGCGCGCGGGTGGGTCCGTAGTGCGCGACAGCGGCGCGGCCGAGCGCGCGGGCCATGGACATGCAGTGCTTGGCGAGCGAGGGGCGTTCCTCGATCTGGCGCTGGAGGTGGGTCAGGGCGATCCCCGGGTCCTTCTCCTGGAGTTCCACGAGCAGCTTGTCGCGGAGAACGTCCTGCGGGGCACGGGACTTGGCGCGTACGGACGCCTTGTCCGAGGAGGCGGTGAGGATCTGCGCGTCGGAGCTCTTCGCCGCCCACGGGACGGTCGCGACCGCCAGGGTTCCGGAGAGTACGAGGACGACGGGCAGGACGAGGGCGAGACTTCGGCCGATTCGGCGGGCTGAGTGGGTCACGCAGGCGAGCGTAGCGGTCAGTGATGATTTGGCGACATTTAGTCACTCGGCCGAGGGGTGGTTCGACAGGTCTTTTCGAATCGGGTGTTGACGTACACGATTCGAAATGGCCGGTATGCCGGGGTATTTGGCCGGTTGGGCGATGCAAAGCAAACGGCCCCGCACCGAAGTGCGGGGCCGTTAGTACGTTCTTCAGGTCAGTCGCTGAGACGCTCACCCGTCGAGGAGGCGAAGACGTGCGTCTCGCCGGCACGCGGCACGACGTGCAGCTTGGCGCCCTTGTCGGGAACGGCACGGCCGTTGACGCGGACCACCAGGTCCTTGTGCTCGCCGCCGACCTGCGCGTCGCCGTAGACGTAACCGTCGGCGCCCAGCTCCTCGACGACGTTGACGGTGACGGCCAGACCGGCCGGCGCGTCGGCGCTGTCCTTCGACAGCGACTTCCCGGCCTCGCCGCCCTGCTCGACGATGTCGAAGTGCTCCGGGCGGACGCCGACGACGACGGTGCTGTCACCGCGGTCGGCCGCGGCGGAGAGCGCCTCGCGGGAGATCGGGACGACGCTGTTGCCGAACTTCACGCCACCGTCGGTGATCGGGACCTCGACCAGGTTCATGGCCGGGGAGCCGATGAAGCCGGCGACGAAGAGGTTGGCGGGCCGGTCGTACATGTTGCGCGGCGAGTCCACCTGCTGGAGCAGACCGTCCTTGAGGACGGCGACCCGGTCGCCCATGGTCATGGCCTCGACCTGGTCGTGCGTGACGTACACGGTCGTGATGCCCAGACGGCGCTGGAGCGAGGCGATCTGCGTACGGGTCGACACACGGAGCTTGGCGTCGAGGTTCGACAGCGGCTCGTCCATGAGGAACACCTGCGGCTCACGCACGATCGCGCGACCCATGGCCACACGCTGGCGCTGACCACCGGAGAGCGCCTTCGGCTTGCGGTCCAGGTACTCGCTGAGGTCGAGGATCTTCGCGGCCTCTTCGACCTTCTTACGGATCTCGGCCTTGTTGATGCCCGCGATCTTCAGCGCGAAGCCCATGTTGTCGGCGACCGACATGTGCGGGTAGAGCGCGTAGTTCTGGAACACCATCGCGATGTCCCGGTCCTTGGGCGGCAGGTGCGTGACGTCGCGGTCACCGATGCGGATGGCTCCGCCGTTGACGTCCTCAAGACCCGCGAGCATGCGCAGGGAGGTCGACTTGCCGCAGCCGGAAGGCCCGACCAGTACGAGGAACTCGCCGTCCGCGACGTCGAGCTCAAGCTGGTCGACGGCGGGCTTGGTGGAACCCGGGTACACACGGGTCGCCTTGTCGAACGAGACAGTGGCCATGGTGATGTGATCCCTTCACCGGCAGGAACGTGCCGGACGATCCGAGTAAAGGATTGGCTCCTCCACCGGAGGGCGGAGGATGGGTCTAGTCCACCTGGATGAACTTGAGGTGACGCTACCCCGCGTTTCAAGATCTGTCAGTAGGTGAACCACGACGAAATTCCCGGCCGACCGGTGATCCGTGCCGGTTATAGTTTTCCCGCACGCCTCCTTAGCTCAGTTGGCCAGAGCAACGCACTTGTAATGCGTAGGTCGTCGGTTCGAATCCGACAGGGGGCTCCGAAGAAGGCCAGGCCGGCGGTGTCGGCCTGGCCTTTTGGTCTGAGTGGGGAGCGGGAACGGGCAGGCGGTGGCCGGCGGGCGGGGTCAGTGGCGGCCCGAGATGCGGTTGGCCGTGCGGGCCAGGCGGGGGGTGGTGAGGGTGGGGGAGCTGGCCTCCTGGCGGTCCGCCGTGCGGTAGGCCGCGTAGAGGCTGTGGACCCCCAGCCAGCGCAGCGGTTCCGGTTCCCATTTGCGGACCTTGTGGTTGACCCAGGGCAGCGTGGTGAGGTCCGTGGCGCCGGCCTGGCCGGAGTCCTGTTGGATCAGGTCGCGCAGGGTGCGTGCCGCGAGGTTTGTCGTGGCGACGCCCGAGCCGACGTAGCCGCCCGCCCAGCCGAGGCCGGTGGCGCGGTCGAGGGTGACCGTGGCGCACCAGTCGCGGGGGACGCCGAGGACGCCCGACCAGGCGTGGTCGATGCGGACGCCCGCCGTGGTCGGGAAGAAGCGGACCAGGATGTCGCGCAGGGCGGCGATGGTGGCGGGCTGGGTGCGGCCGTCGTTGTCGGTGCGGGAGCCGTAGCGGTACGGGACGCCCCGGCCGCCGATGGCGATGCGGTCGTCGGCGGTGCGCTGGGCGTACATGTAGGCGTGCGCCATGTCGCCGAGGGTTTCGCGGCCTTCCCAGCCGATGGTGTCCCAGATCCTGGCGGGCAGCGGTTCGGTGGCGATCATGGAGGAGTTCATCGGGAGCCAGGTGCGGCGCTGGCCCTTGAGGGCGGCGGTGAAGCCCTCCGTGCAGCGCAGGACGTAGGGCGCGCGGACCGTGCCGTACGGGGTGATCGCGTGTTTGGGCTTGATCTCGGTGACGGGCGTCGATTCGTGGATGGTGACGCCGAGTGCCTCGACGGCCGCGGCGAGGCCCCCCAGGAGTTTGACGGGGTGCAGCCGGGCGCCGTGCGGGGTCCAGGTGGAGCCGACGGCTCCCGTGACCCGTACGCGCTCCGCGGTCTCGCGTGCGCCGCGCAGGACGCGGTCGCTCTCGCCGAAGGCGATCTCGGTGGTGTGGAAGTCCTTGAGCCGGGCGAGCTGCGCGGGTGTGTACGCGACTTCGAGGACGCCGCCCCGATGGATGTCGGCGTCGATCGCCTCGTCGGCGGCGACGCGGACGACTTCGGCCACGGTGTCGTTCATGGCCTTCTGGAGGCGGACGGCGGCGTCGTGGCCGTGCTTGAGGGCGTACGTGTCGCGGCCGGCGATGCCGTTGTAGAGCCAGCCGCCGTTGCGCCCGGAGGCGCCGTACCCGCAGAACTTGCCTTCCAGGACGGTGATGTTGAGGAAGGGCACGGCCTTCTTCAGGTAGTAGGCCGTCCACAGGCCGGTGAAGCCGCCGCCGACGATGCAGACGTCGGCCGCTGCGTCGCCGGGGAGCGGTTC
The DNA here is from genome assembly GCF_040560175.1 of Streptomyces panacea. NCBI lineage: Bacteria > Bacillati > Actinomycetota > Actinomycetes > Kitasatosporales > Streptomycetaceae > Streptomyces > Streptomyces panacea. The sequence goes on along the minus strand of NZ_JARJHW010000211.1, from coordinate 2,194 downwards.
GCGGGGCGCCGGTATGCCGTCCCGGGCGTACCAGAACGAGATGCCGCCGTTGACGGTGCTGCTGCTCATGAAGGTGTTCGTACACCTCGCTCCGCACCCGTGTCCAGGTCCGGTGTGCGAGGGCGGCCCCGGGTGAGGGGGTAGCAGGCGAGGCCGATGAGGACGGCGGTGAAGTGGCCGATGTCGGTGAAGTCGGGGCCGGCGATGAGCGGGACGCCGTAGAAGATGACGACGGCTCCTACGTACGGATAGCGCCAGGGCGGGGCGATCCGGTAGGTGAGGACGGCGACGACGCCCGCGAGCGCGTAGCTGACGCCGACGTCGAGGGTGTCGCTCGCGGCTTCGTGCGCGCGGCCCTGGTGGATGGCCCAGCTGAGGACGCCTTCGCTGATGAGCGTGGCGCCGACATGTGCGGCGACCGCGGTGGCGAGCCAGCGCCGGGTGCCCAGCCAGTGTTCGGCGGGGGCGTGGAAGACGGTGTAGAGGGCGGCGTACGGGAGCCATCCGCCGCCGTCGATCCAGAAGGCGCTGGTGATCAGTACGCGGACGGGGTTGTGGGAGAGCTGGTGGAGGTTGGTGGAGCGCCGGCGCAGGAACTCCTCCTGGAAATGCGGGGACATGTGGTGCAGGGCGACGGTGGTGACGAAGAGGGCCGCGAGCCAGAGGTAGGTGCCGGGGGCGGTCCTGATCCAGACCCACGTGGTGTGGGCGGCCTTTCTGAGATGGCGGCGCATGGGGTGATTCACCCACGGGGGCGGGTTGTTCGGCGGGATCGACATTCCCGGCGGTACGGGGAGGGGCCGGGGCGCGCTCGTAGGGTTGGCGGCGTGGAGATCCCGGCGGAGTTGGCGAGGACACAGGGGCGCGCGTTCATCGCCGCGCTCCCGGCGCGCGCGGCCGACTTCCTCAAGAGGTGGGGGCTGCGGCGTACGGGCCCGGCGATGCACGGCAGGTGCGCGCTGGTCCTGCCGGTGGAGCGGGCGGACGGTACGCCGGCGGTGCTGAAGCTCCAGGATCTCGACACGGAGACGGCCGGTGAGCCGGTGGCGCTGCGGCTGTGGGACGGCGACGGCGCGGTGCGGCTGCTGGAGTACGACGAGGAGTCGGGCACGCTGCTGCTGGAGCGGCTGGACGCGGCGCGGGACCTGGGCGGCGTCACCGTACGGGACGGGGTGGCGGTCATCGCCGGGCTACTGGCCCGGTTGACGGCGCTGCCCGCGCCGGCGGGTCTGCGCGGGCTGGGGGAGATCGCGGGGGCGATGCTCGACGAGACGCCGGTGTCGGTGCGGTCGCTCGCCGACGGCGGGGAGCGGCGGCTGCTCCTGGACTGCGCGGCCGCCGTACGTGAGGTGGTGGGCGAGCCGGGTGACCGGCTGCTGCACTGGGATCTGCACTACGAGAACGTGCTGGCACCCGTGCCCGGCCCCGGGGGCGAGGTCCGTGAGCCGTGGCTGGCGATCGACCCGAAGCCGCTGGCGGGGGATCCGGGGTTCGAGCTGCTGCCCGCCCTCGTCAACCGGTTCGACGAGGGCGACATCCTGTGGAGGTTCGACCTGATGACGGAGGTCATGGGGCTGGACCGGGGGCGCGCGCGGGCGTGGACGCTGGGGCGGGTGCTTCAGAACTGCCTCTGGGACATCCACGGCGGGGAGCGGGCGCCGGCGCCGACATCGGCCGCCGTGGGCCGGGCGCTGTTGGCGCGGTAGCCGCCGAAAGGGCAGGCTGCGGTCATGATTCGTACGGCGACGGCTGCTGACGTTCCGGTGATCCACGCGATGGTCCGTGAACTGGCGGCATACGAGAGGGCCCCGGACGAGGCGCGGGCGACCGAGGAGCAGTTGCGTGAGGCGCTGTTCGGGGAGCGGCCCGCCGCGTACGCGCACATCGCGGAGACGGACGAGGGCGAGGTGGCGGGGTTCGCGCTCTGGTTCCTGAACTTCTCGACGTGGCGCGGGGTGCACGGCATCTACCTGGAGGACCTGTACGTCCGTCCGGAGCTGCGCGGCGGCGGGCACGGGAAGGCGCTGCTGACAGAGCTGGCGCGGATCTGCGTGGAGCGCGGGTACGAGCGGCTGGAGTGGTCGGTGCTGGACTGGAACGAGCCGTCGATCGCGTTCTACCGGGCGCTCGGGGCACGGCCGCAGGACGGGTGGACGGTGTTCCGGCTGACGGACGGGGAGTTGGCGGGGCTGGG
>NZ_JARJHW010000210.1:0-12323 GCF_040560175.1 Streptomyces panacea | reverse complement strand
TCGGGTAGACCACGACCGGTTTGTGCGTGGCCGAGGCCGCCGACGCCACGGCACGGTCCGCGTCGGACGGGTCGCAGCAGTTGACGCCCACCGCGATCACGTCGCCCTCGTCCGCCGCCAGGGCGAACGCCTCGGCCAGCGGCTGCCCGGCGCGCGTACGGTCCCCCGCGATCGTGTACGAGAGCCAGACCGGCACTCCGCATCCCTCGGCCGCCCTGAGCAGCGCCTCGGCCTCGTCGATGTCCGGCACCGTCTCCAGCGCGAGGACGTCCGGCCCGGCCGCCGCCAGCGTCTCGATCCTCGGCCGGTGAAACCGTTCCAACTCCCGTACCGACAGCCCGTACCGTCCCCGGTACTCAGCGCCGTCCGCGAGCATCGCCCCGTACGGCCCGACCGACGCGGCGACCCAGATCTCCCGCTCCACCCCGGCCCCGGCCCGCCGGGCCAGAGCCACGCTGTCGGCCAGCAACTCGGACGCCCGCTCCCGCCCGACGCCCCGGCGGGCGAACCCCTCGTACGTCGCCTGATAGCTGGCGGTGATCAGCACCTGGGCGCCGGCCCGTACGTAGGCGGCGTGGGCCGCCTCGATCTGCTCCGGACCGTCGTCCAGGAGCCGCGCCGACCACAGGTCGTCGGAGAGGTCGCAGCCCTGCGCCCGCAGTTGGTCGGAGAGACCGCCGTCGAGGACAAGGCTGCCCTCGGCGAGCGCGGCGGCGAGTGTGCGGACGGGCTTCACGGACACCTCCCTGTCCTCGATCGGCGGACAGCTCGGTTCAGGGCGCGGACTGCTCGACCAGGCCGGCGCCCAACTGGGACTGCACCTGGGAGGAGAGCAGTTCCAGATGGTCGAGGTCGTCCAGATCCAGCATCTGACAGTAGATACGGGAGGCGCCGATGGCTCCGTACCGACCGATCTTGTCGACGACCTCGGCGGGCGAGCCCGCGAGTCCGTTCGCCTTCAGCTCCTCCACCTCCCGTCCGATGGACGCGGCCCGGCGGGCCACTTCCGCGTCGGTCTTGCCCACGCAGGCGACCAGCGCGGTCGAATACACCAGGTCGTCGGCCTTCCGTCCGGCCTTGACCGCCGCGTCCCGCACGCGGCCGAACTGCCTCTCGCTGTCCTCGATCGAGGCGAACGGGATGTTGAACTCGTCCGCGTACCGCGCGGCGAGGCGCGGGGTGCGTGTCGCGCCGTGTCCGCCGATGAGCACCGGGATCTTGGACTGGGCCGGCTTGGGCAATGCGGGTGAGCCGGCCAGTTGGTAGTGCGTCCCGTCGTACGAGAACGTCTCGCCGGGCGGCGTGCCCCACAGCCCTGTGACGATGGCCAGTTGCTCCTCAAGGCGGGCGAACTTCTCCTTGGGGAAGGGGATTCCGTACGCCTTGTGCTCCTCCTCGAACCAACCCGCGCCCAGGCCCAGTTCGACCCTTCCGCCCGACATCTGGTCGACCTGCGCGACCTGGATGGCCAGCACGCCCGGCAGCCGGAAGGTGCCTGCCGTCATCAGGGTGCCGAGTCGGATCCGCTTGGTCTCGCGCGCGAGACCGGCCAGTGTGATCCAAGCGTCGGTGGGGCCGGGAAGGCCATCGGCGGAGCCCATCCGCAGATAGTGGTCGGAGCGGAAAAAGGCGTCGAAGCCGAGGTCTTCCGTCGCCTTGGCGACGGTCAGCAGCGTCTCGTAGCTCGCCCCTTGCTGGGGCTCGGTGAAGATTCGAAGATCCATGCATCCATCCTGCACCTTCGAGCGCCCGTCGGCCGCGCCTCCTCGCCGGGCCCTGCCCATTCCCCTCTCGGCCGTTCACACCCCGGTCCGTACGGCTGCCCGTACGTCCGCCTGATCCTCAGCCGGTACCCCGGCCCGTTCCCGCCCGCCACCGCGTCACCCCCTCTCCTTCTCCGTCTCACGCACCCGCTCCCGCACCTCGTCCTGCTCGGTCAGCTTGCGCAGCATGCCGAGCACCCGGTCGTTCGACTCGTCGGCCGCGTCGATCGCCTCGATGCACTGCCAGTACAACCCCTCCTCGTCCGTCCCGCACGCCACCGAGACCAGCGCGATCCCCACCTCCCCGAGGAGTACACCGAGCCCGGTCAGCACACTGCGCGGATCCATCACCGTCGAGAGCCGTGCCGCCCGTATCCCCCCGGCGCGCAGCGAAGGGTGGTCAGGTGAAGCGCCGCCCCGCGCGCCCGTTTCCGCGAGGCCTCTTGCCTCCGTCCTCAGCTCCTGCGGTCCGTGCAGGGCCAGTTGGTCCCCGATCGCCTGGGCGAGGGCCTGCGCCTGCCAGGCCTCCGCCACGATGTCCAGCGCCGTACCGCTCCGGGCCAAGGCAACCCGGCCGGCTCCGATGAGCCTTTCCGCGTCCATTCGCCATCCCCGTCTCCGTCTGTCCGATCTGTCCGTCTGTCCCCGTCTGTCGAACACGCCGCCCACTTACTTCATTACCCAGAGTGAGGGGTTGGCAACAGAAAGACCAGAGGAATTCGGAAATCTGTGGACAGGAAGCCAGTTGTGGATAACTCGCTCACTCCGCAGAGTGACGAATCAGTCGGATGTGGACGGAGACGGGGGCGCGGACGGACACGAGGACGGAGACGAGGACCCGGGTGGGGAAGGGGCCGGGGAAGGGGACGGAGAGGGAGCCGGCGTGTGAGTCGGCGAGGGGCCGGGCGCCGGGGCCGAGGGCAGGGAGCGGTCGCCGCTCGGCGGGAAGCGCAGCTCGTTCCGGTCGATCTTCTCGGAGAGCGCGGTGAGCGCGTCGATCCCCAACACGTCGCAGAACTGCAGCAGATACGCCAGCACGTCCGCGACCTCGTCCCGCACACGGTGCGCCGACCCGGGGGTCTCCATCACCCGCGCCGACTGCTCGGGTGTCAACCACTGGAAGATTTCCAGCAGTTCGGAAGCCTCGACGCTCAGCGCCGCGGCCAGGTTCTTCGGTGTGTGGTACGGCTCCCACTCCCGCGCCGCCGCGAACTCCACCAGTCTGCGCTGCAAGCCCTGCACATCAAGTTCAGTCACGGACCCAGATGTATCAGCTGTATCGGGGGCACCAGGTCACGGCTGCTGGACGGCCGCCGCCGCGATCCCCTCGACCTCGGTGCCGACCGGCGCGAGGAGGAAGACGTTGCGGTCGACCCGGTGCATGCCGCTGCCGAGCCCGAAGACGACGCCGCTGCTGAAGTCCAGGATGCGTTTGGCCACATCGGTCTCGGCGCCGGTCAGGTCGAGGAGCACCGGGATCTGCGCGATCAGATGCTCCGCGACATCACGCGCGTCGGCGAAGACCCGCACCCGCAGGACCACGAATCGCCGCTGCTCGGCGGCGTACTCCTCCGGGATCGCCCGGTGGTCGACGCGTGAGGGCCACTCGTTGCGGCCCCGCAGCGGGACGACCTGAGCCAGGCCCTCCCACTGCTCGTCGGTGGCGTCATACCTGTCGTAACCGCCGTACCTGCTCACCGGATCACCCCGCCCGCACGTTGTGTCTGCATGCGGCCATCCTCCCGCTCCTCACCCGTTCGGCCCAACAGCGACACGGACCGGTCGGGGTCCAACTCGACCGGGTGGCCTCGATCGGGCGAACGCGCTCAAGCACCGACGTACTGCGCGAGGTGCTCGCCGGTGAGAGTGGATCGCTCCGCGACAAGATCGGCCGGTGTGCCCTCGAAGACGATCCGGCCGCCGTCGTGGCCCGCGCCGGGGCCCAGGTCGATGATCCAGTCGGCGTGCGCCATGACCGCCTGGTGGTGCTCGACCACGATGACCGACTTGCCGGAGTCGACGAGCCGGTCGAGCAGGCCGAGCAGTTGCTCGACGTCGGCGAGGTGCAGTCCGGCGGTCGGCTCGTCGAGGACGTAGACGCCGCCCTTCTCCCCCATGTGAGTGGCCAGTTTGAGCCGCTGCCGCTCGCCGCCGGACAGGGTGGTGAGCGGCTGGCCGATGGTGAGGTAGCCGAGCCCGACGTCGGCGAGGCGGTCCAGGATGCGGTGCGCGGCCGGTGTGTGCGCCTCGCCGGGGCCGAAGAACTCCTCCGCCTCGGCCACCGACATCGCCAGCACCTCGCTGATGTCGCGACCGCCGAGGTGGTGGTCCAGTACCGAGGCCAGAAACCGCTTCCCCTCGCACTCCTCGCAGACACTGGCGACGCCGGCCATGATCCCCAGGTCGGTGTAGACGACGCCGGCGCCGTTGCAATTGGGGCAGGCGCCCTCGGAGTTGGCACTGAACAGCGCGGGCTTCACGCCGTTGACCTTGGCGAACGCCTTACGGATCGGGTCGAGCAGCCCCGTGTACGTCGCGGGGTTGCTGCGCCGCGAGCCACGGATCGCGCCCTGGCCGACCGACACGACACCACCACCCGCACCACCACCCGCACGGGCGCCCGCGGCCCCCGAACCGCTGACCAGCGACCCGTGCACGAGCGAGCTCTTGCCGGAGCCCGCCACGCCGGTGACGACGGCGAGCACGCCGAGCGGGATGTCGACATCGACATCGCGCAGGTTGTGCGTCGTCGCGCCCCGGATCTCCAGCGTGCCGGTGGGCTCGCGCACGGTCTCCTTGAGAACGGCCCGGTCGTCGAAGTGCCGCCCGGTGACGGTGCCCGCGCCGCGCAGCCCTTCGACGGTGCCCTCGAAGCAGACGGTGCCGCCCGCCGTACCGGCGCCGGGGCCGAGGTCGACGACGTGGTCGGCGATGGCGATCGTCTCCGGCTTGTGCTCCACGACGAGCACCGTGTTGCCCTTGTCGCGCAGCCGCAGCAGCAGGTCGTTCATCCGGCTGATGTCGTGGGGGTGCAGCCCGATCGTCGGCTCGTCGAAGACGTACGTGACGTCGGTGAGGGCGGAGCCGAGGTGGCGGATCATCTTGACGCGCTGCGCCTCGCCGCCCGAGAGCGTGCCCGACGCGCGGTCGAGGCCGAGGTAGCCGAGTCCGATCTCCACGAACGAGTCGAGGGTCCCGCCCAGCGCTTCGAGCAGCGGCGCGACCGACGGTTCGTCCAGCGCGCGCACCCACTCGGCGAGGTCGCTGATCTGCATCGCGCAGGCGTCGGCGATGCCGATGCCCCCGATCTTCGAGGATCTGGCCTCCTCGCTGAGCCGTGTGCCGTCGCACTCGGGGCAGGTGGTGAAGGTGACCGCCCGGTCCACGAATTCCCGGATGTGCGGCTGCATCGCCTCCCGGTCCTTGGAGAGGAACGACTTCTGGATCTTGGGGATCAGTCCCTCGAAGGTGAGGTTCACCCCCTCGACCTTCACCTTGGTCGGCTCGCTGTAGAGGAAGTCCCGCATCTCCTTCTTCGTGAAGCTGCGGATCGGCTTGTGCGGGTCGAGGAGGCCCGACTCGGCGTAGACCCGCACGGTGAAGAAGCTGTCCGACTTCCAGCCGGGGATGGTGAACGCGCCGTCGGCGAGCGACTTGGAGTCGTCGTAGAGCTGAGTGAGGTCGATGTCGGAGACCGTGCCCCGGCCCTCGCAGCGTGTGCACATGCCGCCGGTACGGCTGAAGGTCGCCTTCACGGTCTTGCGGTTACCGCGTTCGACGGTGATCGCACCGCTCGCCCGCACCGAGGCGACATTGAAGGCGAAGGCGCCGGGCGAGCCGATGTGCGGCTTCCCGAGTCGGCTGAAGAGGATGCGCAGCATCGCGTTGGCGTCGGTGGCGGTGCCGACGGTGGAGCGGGGGTCGGCGCCCATCCGCTGCTGGTCGACGATGATCGCGGTCGTCAGCCCTTCGAGTACGTCGACCTCGGGCCGTGCCAGCGTCGGCATGAAGCCTTGTACGAAGGTGCTGTACGTCTCGTTGATCAGCCGCTGCGACTCCGCGGCGACCGTGCCGAACACGAGGGAGCTCTTGCCCGAGCCGGAGACGCCGGTGAAGACTGTCAGCGAGCGTTTCGGGATCTCGACGCTGACGTCCTTGAGGTTGTTCACGCGCGCGCCGTGCACCCGGATCACGCCGTGGACGACGGCGCCGTCCGGCGCCGTCGTGCCCCTGCCCGGGCCCGTGCCCGAGTCCGTGCCCTTCCGGGAGCCCGCCCGCGTACCCGTCCTCGTGGGCTTGCTCATCGTGTCTCCATCTGTGAGGCGAAGTCGCCCGCGCGGTCGCCGTCGCTGTCGCCCGGCCCGAACCGACCGGCGCTGCTGTCCATGGACCTCACGCTAACGCGGCCGAATGGCCGACGCTTCTCCAAAACTGATCGGTCGTGGCGACCGCGCGGGCGGCCCGTCTCAGCGGGCGAGCATCTCCAGCGACACGTCCCACAGCCGGGCGGCGGCCTCGGGGTCGAGCGCGTAGTCGGCGACGCCGGTACCGGCCGGCGGCACGTTCGGTCCGGCTTCGGTGACGTCTTCGAAGTACCGGCCGCCGATGCCTTCCAGCAGCGGCGAGGCGGCGGCGAGGATCGAGGTGGCCGCGCCCTGCTCGGTGGTCTTCCAGGTGGCGCCCTCGATCAGTTTCTGGAACTCCGGGTTCGCATTCTGGTGGCGCTGGAGATTGGTGCGGATGCCGCCCGGCATCAGCGCGTTGGCGGTGATGCCATCGGCGGCCCACCGCTTGGTCGCCTCGACGGCGAACAGGACGTTGGCGGTCTTGGACTGGCCGTACGCCGACCACGCCTCGTACTCCCGGTTCTCGAAGTGGATGTCGTCCAAGACGACGGGAGACCGCAGGTGCGCGCTCGAACTCACCGACACGACGCGAGCGTTGCCCGCCTCGGCCAGCGCGTCGTGCAGGCCGAGCGCCAGCCCGAAGTGACCGAGGTGGTTCGTGGCGAACTGGTGCTCCCAGCCCTCCGGCGTGCGGTTCAGCGGCTCCGCCATGACACCCGCGTTGTTGACCAGGATGTGCAGCGGCCCCTGCCAGGCCGCGACGAATGCCGCGACCGACGCGCGGTCGGCCAGTTCGATCGGGGCGACCGAGACGTGGGGGTTGCCGGTCGTGGCGGTGATGTCGGCGGCCGTACGCTCGCCGGCCCCGATGTCGCGTACGGCGAGCGTGACCTCGGCCCCCGCCGACGCCAGCGCGCGGGCGGTCTCGACCCCGATGCCGGAGGCGCCGCCGGTGACGACGGCGCGCCTGCCGGTCAGGTCGATGCCGTCGATGACCTCGGCGGCGGTGGATTCGCGGGTGAACGGTGTGGTGATCCGGCCGTGACGGCTCATGACGGTCCTCATTCTGTACGGCTCCGTAGGAGGCGGCGCCGGGGAAAAAGGCGGGGCGGGCCCGCCGTACACTTAAACGGAGGATCCTCCGCTCAAGCTCCAAGCTAATCGGAGGAGGCTCCGTTTAGCAAGCAGGCCCGGCCGTGGGCTACGTTCTGGCCGGGAATACGGAGACGACGACGAGCACCAGGGATTGAGGATCGCGTGGCAGCCAACGGCGAGCGGCCACTGCGCGCGGACGCCCGGCGCAATCGCGACCTCGTCCTCGCCGCCGCGATGCGACTGCTCTCCGAGGGCGACGGAGCCGGCGGCGGGAGCGCGACCCTCGACGCGATCGCCAAGGCCGCCGGGGTCGGCATCGGTACGCTCTACCGCCACTTCCCCACCCGCGAGGCCCTGGTCGAGGCGGTCTACCGCAACGAACTGACAGCCGTCTGCGACGCCGCGCCCGCGCTCCTCGACGAATTGGCGCCCGTCGAAGCGACACGGGCGTGGATGGACCGCTACATAGACTTCATGATCGCCAAGTACGGCATGGCCGACGCGCTTCGCGCGGTCATCGCCTCGGGCGGAAACCCCTTCGCGCAAAGCCGCGATCTGCTGGGCTCCGCGATCAAGCTGCTGCTCGACGCCGGGGCGGCGGACGGCAGCTTCCGTAAGGATGTCGACGCCGACGACGTCCTGGTCGGCATCAGCGGTGTGGCCCTCGCGGCGGGCGAGCCGAGCATGCGCGAGCAGGCGGGCCGCGTGCTCGATCTCCTGCTGGACGGTCTGCGCCACAAGCGCTGACCCCCGGCCCGGCCCGCTCGTCCCGACGTCGGCGATTCGCTGTCGCGTCGACGCCGACTTCCTACTCGGTCATCGAGGCGACAGTCGACCGATCCCGTTCGTGGGCGGCGCGCCGGACCCCTTCTTGTGAGGCCGGCACGTACGCCCACACGGTCTTGCCCGGCCCCGACCGCCCGCTGACCCCCCACCGCACGGCGATCGCGTCCACCAGCACCAGCCCGCGCCCCGTCTCACCGTCGGCGGCGACGCCTCGCGGCGCACACGACGGCATCGCGTTGTGGGTGTCGGTCACCTCGATCCGTACGAGGTCCTTGCGGGTGTTGTACGCGAGCCGCAACGCGAAGTCCCGCCCCGGGACCCGGCCGTGGAGCACCGCGTTCGCGGCCAGTTCGGCGACCACGAGGGCGGCCCCGTCGGACGGCTCGGAGCCGTACGGAATGCCCCACGCGTCGAGCTGCTGAGTGGCGAGCATCCGCGCGAGCCGCGCGCCGCGCCGGGTGGCGGAGAACCGCTGGGTGAACACACGTACGGTGACGGCCGCTTGGCCCTGGGGGGATGGCATATGCCCAGCGTCCGCGCCGGATTGCGGCCGTCACCAGGGCCAACGCCAGTACACCTGCCCGCTGTACTGGCTCACCCTCTGGACTGGGTGAGTAACTACCAGTGATGCTGAACCAGTTGTGCGGGGTACGCATCGAGCGGAGCTGGGCCAGGGAGAGGCGAACGGGTATGACGGCGGACGGCAGTGGTGGCACCAGTAGTGAACCTGAGACGTCGGACAGTCTCAAGACCTTCGGTGCGGTCTTGAAGGCGCTGCGGGAGGAAGCGGGCCTGACTCAGGAGGAGTTCGCACCCCGCGTTCAGTACTCGGCGCACTACATCGCCAAGATCGAGCAGGGCAAGCGGTTCCCGCCGAAGGATCTGCCGGGGCGGGCGGGGGTGGTGTTGGGACCGGTCGCGCAGCGGGTGTTGCAGGCTGCGGCGCTGAGTCTGACCAAGGGGGCGGGGCTGGCGTCGTGGTTCCGCAAGTGGGCTTTGATCGAGGAGTCGGCGATCTCGCTGTATGCGTACGAGTGCCGGGCGATTCCAGGGCTGTTGCAGCCCGAGGCGTACGCCAGGGCGCTCTCCGAGCGAAGGTTGCCGCCCCTCACCGAGGCGCAGATCGAACTCCAGGTCTCGGCTCGCCTTGAGCGTCAACGGCTCTTGTCAGAGCGGGAGAACACAGCGTTCTGCTTCGTCATCGAACAGGCCATCCTGGAACGGCGCGCGGGTGGCGAGGCAGTCACGAGGACACTCATCGACCACCTGTTGGAGCAGGGCGCTCGGCGCAACGTGGAAATCCAGGTCATGCCCACGTATCAGGAGGATCACGCCGGGGCGGAAGGTCTCATGTACCTGGCGGAAACGCCTGACCACGAGTGGCTCGGCTATTCTGAGGGCCAGTTGTCGAGCAACCTGATCGCTGCCCCGAACCACGTCAGCATTCTGCTCCAGCGCTATGGGAAGCTGCGCTCGCAAGCTCGCAGCCATGAGGCTACGGTGAGTCTGCTGGAGCGACTGCGAGGAGCACTGTGAACACCACTAAACCGGCTTGGTTCAAGAGCAGCTACAGCAGCGGCGACGGCGACAACTGCGTCGAGGTCGCTGCCCAGCCCCACACCGTCCTCGTGCGGGACTCCAAAGACCCCCACATCGGCCGGCTCACCCTCACCCCCGCCGCCTGGGCCGCCTTCACCACCCACCTCGCAGCGCGCTGACGCGTTGACGGGGTGGCCCGAGTCTCCTCGGGCCACCCCATCCACGTTAGTCCCACGCCAGTCCCGCGTCAGCACACCTTCTGGCTGGCCGCCTGGCCCGCGAGCGGGTCGCCCGCCCTGCGGAGTGAGCCGACGGCTGCCGTGCAGTCGTTCACCGTGTCCGCGCCCCCCGACCAGAACTCCTGGCCGTTGTGGTCGGTCCACGCCTGCCCGCCGAAGAAGTCCTCCTGGCTGTAGCTGTAGACGGCGACGCTCACGTCGTAATCCTTGCTGGTCTTACGGAATGAATCCCAGACCCAGAGATAGCCGTAATTCTCGTTGCACGTCTTCGAGTAGAACTGCTTGACCGACGCGATGTGCGCCCCGGCCCTGTCGATGTACGCTGTCTTTCCGACCTGGTACGCGTCGGCACAGACTCCCGCCACCCGCGCTTTCGCGCTCGCCGGGTTTCCCGCCTCGGTCGGCGCGGTCGACTTGGCCGTCTTCGACGACTTCGACGGGGCCGGTGCAGGGCCGTCACCCGCGACTGCCGCGCCCGCCGGGATCAGTGCGAATGCGCAGGCCGTGGCCACGACCGCGCGCTTGGTGTAGCGCATGAGAACACCCTTTCCCTGAGCACAAGGGCGCAGTAAACCCACGGGCCCGCCAATGGCGGCTACCGCTCGGTTATTGGGCCCGATGCTGTCTGCTGGAATTACTTCCGAACACATAGGCAGACACGGGATCTTCCCCGAGGGTTGCACGACTTCCCCGGTTTTATTTCGGGCAGATAAACGGAATTCCCGCCTCGACTCCTTTTCGATCTCTGGAGAGACATGACGACCGACAACGACGCTTCCACCGGCAGCCGGCGACGGTCATGGCATGAACTCCCGCGTTCCGCGCGGGCGGGCATCGAGGGTGTGCTCGGGGGGACGGTGGCGGCGGCCACGAGCCAGAGGGGCGGGTTCTCCGACGGGCTCGCGGCGAGGCTTCGACTGGCCGATGGGCGACGGGCGTTCGCCAAGGCGGTGGACGCGGAGGCGGCACCGGGCGTTGCGGCGTTCCACCGGCGTGAGGTCGTGGTGAACGGCGGGCTGCCGTACGGGGCTCCCGTACCGAGGCTGTTGGGGTCGTACGACGATCAGGGGTGGGTGGCGCTCGTCTTCGAGGACGTGGAGGGGGTGCTGCCCGTACAGCCCTGGCGCGAGGACGAGTTGGTGCGGGTGCTCGACGCGCTGACGGACCTCGCGGAGCGGCTGACGCCGGCGCCGCGCCTCAACTCGCCCGCCACGTCGCCCCGGTTGGGCGGGTGGGCGCGGCTGGCGGACAGTCCCCGGTCGCTGGCGAAGCTGGGCGGGATCGCCCCCGCCGCCGCGCGCGAGTTGGACCGGCATCTCGCGCTTGAGGCACGGTTGCCCGAGGTGACTGCCGGGGAGACGTTGACGCACGGGGACTTGTATCCGTTCAACGTCCTGCTCACCGACGAGCGTGTCGTGGTCGTGGACTGGCCGCACGCGTGGACGGGGCCCGCGTACGCGGATCTGGTGATGCTGCTGGGGAGTGTGGCGCTCGGCGGGATCGATCCGGAGCCGTACGCCGCCCGGCATCCACTCCTGAGGGGTGTAGATCCGGTGGCGGTTGACGTGCTGATCTCGGCGCAGGCGGGGTTTCTGCTTGCCGCCGCGTGCTCGATGGACTCGGCGGATCCCGGTACGGATCCGAGGCTGGAGCACATGATGACGGCGCTCGGCCTCGCCTCGTTGCGGTGGCTGTCGCTGCGCCCGCACCACGTTCCGTTTCGCTGACACGGGGCGGGGCCGCGTAATCGGCTGGCGAACGGGCTGTCACTCGGGCAGGCTTGCCCGCATGGTCTCGGTGTTGCAGAACGTGGCGATCGATTGTGCGGATGCCTATGAGCTGGCCCGCTTCTGGAGCGAGGTAACCGGCAGTCCGTCGCATCCGGAGGACGGTCCCGGCGCCACGGAGACCGTGGTGATGCTGCCGACCGGTCCGCTCCTGTACTTCAACCAGGTGCCTGAGCCGAAAAGAGTGAAGAACAGGATCCACCTGTGTCTGCGTCCGGAGACCTCCCGCGAGGAGGAGGTCGATCGGTTGCTGGGCCTCGGTGCCACCTTGGTCGCCGACCTCAGGAAACCCGATGGCTTGGGGTGGGCCGTCCTCGCCGATCCCGAGGGCAACGAGTTCTGCGTGTTGCGCGGCGAATCGGACCGTGTCGCGACGTCGAACTGACTCCGACTGACTCCGACTGACTCCGAGCGGGCCCGCCCCTGAGGGACGGCCCGCTCTCGTGCGTGACGGCACGAACGGCATCGTTCACGGGCTTCTCCGCCGGTGAGGGCCACGGCCGACCGCCGACCGCCGACCGCCGACCGGATCATGGACTCGGCGTCCGGCCCGTGAGATACGTGTGCGTGGAATCGAATGTGGGCGCTACTCTCGCCGCCATGTCCGCACCCGCCCGCCTCCTCTGTCTCGCGTGCTTCGCGAACTCGGTGTGGTGCGTCGACGACAACCTCTGTTGTCCGTGAGTCGAGACCCCGCGCACCGCCGCTGACCAGCGATCACCGACAACCGACCACCGACTTCGGAGAACTGTCGTGACCACCACCGCT
>NZ_JARJHW010000021.1:0-62858 GCF_040560175.1 Streptomyces panacea | reverse complement strand
CTGGTCGACGTGATGGACGACGGGCCCGGCATCCCGCCCGCCCTCCTCCCGCACGTCTTCGAACGCTTCGCGCGCGGCGACGCGTCCCGCACCCGCGCACCGGGCGCGGCGGCCGACTCCACCGGTCTCGGCCTCGCCATCGTGCGGGCCGTCGTCACCGCGCACGGCGGCGACGTCCGCGTACGGAGCGAGCCCGGCCGCCGCACCGTCTTCACCGTCCGGCTCCCGGCCGCCCCGGCCCTGGACTCACAGCCGCACCACAGGCTCACCACACTGCCGTGACAGCCTGACCGCCGAGTGTCGGTCGTATGAGAACCGACACCGACACCCCGTGGGGCAGCCTCCCGGCCAGGGAGCATCTCCCGGTCGAAGTGCTCGACGCGTGGGCCCCCACCGGCGTCCCCGTGCTCGACGTGACGATCCCCGTCCACAACGAGGAGCGAGACCTGGAGTCGTGCGTACACCGACTCCACCACCACCTCTCCCGCACCTTCCCGTACGGCTTCCGCATCACCGTCGCGGACAACGCCAGCACCGACCGCACGCCCGCCGTGGCGGCCCGGCTCGCGGCGTCGATCCCCGAGGTCACCGTGTACCGGCTGGAGGAGAAGGGGCGCGGGCGGGCGCTGCGTACCGTCTGGTCGCACTCCGACTCGCCCGTCCTCGCCTATATGGACGTCGACCTGTCCACCGACCTCAACGCGCTGCTGCCGCTGGTCGCGCCGCTGATCTCGGGCCACTCGGACCTGGCGATCGGCTCGCGCCTCGCGCGCTCGTCGCGCGTCGTACGGGGCCCCAAGCGGGAGTTCGTCTCGCGGGCGTACAACCTGATCCTCAAGTCCTCGCTCTCCGCGCGCTTCAGCGACGCGCAGTGCGGCTTCAAGGCGATACGGCGCGAGGTCGCCGAGCGGCTGCTGCCGATGGTCGAGGACACCGGGTGGTTCTTCGACACCGAGATGCTGGTGCTCGCCGAACGGGCCGGGCTGCGGATCCACGAGGTGCCGGTCGACTGGGTCGACGACCCGGACAGCCGCGTGCACATCGTGAGTACGGCGGTCGACGACCTCAAGGGCGTCTGGCGGGTGGGCCGCGCGCTCGCGGTCGGCGCGCTGCCGCTCGACCGGCTCGCCCGGCCGTTCGGCGACGACCCACGGGACCGCGCGATCAACGGCGTCCCCGGCGGACTCGCCCGTCAACTGGTCGGCTTCTGCGTGGTCGGCGCGCTGTCGACCCTCTTCTATCTGCTGCTCTACTCCCTTTTCCGTACGGCCTCCGGGCCTCAAGCGGCGAACGCTGCCGCGCTGTTGGTCTCGGCGGTCGCGAACACCGCGGCCAATCGCCGGCTGACGTTCGGCGTACGGGGCCGGGAGCGGGCCGTGCGACACCAGGCGCAGGGTCTCGTCGTCTTCGGTATCGGGCTGGCGCTGACCAGTGGGTCGCTGGCCGCGCTCGACGCCGCCTCCGGGAACCCCGCCCACGCCACGGAGCTGGCCGTACTGATCTCCGCCAACCTCGCGGCGACGGTGCTGCGCTTCCTCCTCTTCCGCGCGTGGGTCTTCCCCGACCGGCGCGGTGGCGACGAACAGCCCACGGTCCAGGAAGCCCGGCAGGAGGCCCGGAACACCCCGAGCACCCCGCGCACCCCGAACGCCCAGGAACGGAGCGCCCGATGACCCACGCCCTCGCCCCCGGCGCACCGACCGCCGGAGCTGCCCGCCCCGCCGTACCCCTTCTCGCGCGGCTCCGCCGGGGCAGGCCCGAGGACGCGCCGTGGGTACGCCCCGCCTTCCTCGCCCTCCTGCTCGCGGCGCTGGTCGTCAACCTGTGGAGGCTCGGTGACTCCGGTTACGCCAACTCCTTCTACTCCGCCGCCGTTCAGGCCGGCGGTGAGAGCTGGAAGGCCTTCTTCTTCGGCTCGTCCGACGCGGGCAACTCCATCACCGTCGACAAGCCCCCGGCCGCGCTGTGGCCGATGGCCTTGTCGGTACGCCTCTTCGGCCTCGGCTCGTGGCAGATCCTGGTGCCCGAGGCGCTGATGGGCGTCGGCACGATCGCCGTGGTGTACGCGGCCGTACGGCGCCACTTCAGCGCGTCGGCCGGGCTCGTCGCGGCCGGGGTGCTCGCGCTCACGCCCGTCGCCGCGCTGATGTTCCGCTTCAACAACCCCGACGCGCTGCTCGCGTTGCTGATGACCGTCACCGTCTACTGCGTGCTGCGCGCGCTGGAGGGCGCGCGGACGCGCTGGCTGGTGTGGGCGGGTGTCGCGATGGGATTCGCGTTCCTGACGAAGACGCTCCAGGCGTTCCTGATCCTGCCGCCGCTCGCGCTCGTGTACGCGGTGTGCGCGCCCGCGTCCGTACGGCGCAGGATCGGCCAACTGGCCGCTGCCGGACTCGCGTTGGTGGTCAGCGCCGGCTGGTGGGTGGCGATCGTCGAACTGTGGCCGACCTCGTCCCGCCCGTACATCGGCGGATCGCAGAACGACTCCTTCCTCGAACTCACCTTCGGCTACAACGGACTTGGCCGCATCAGCGGTGACGAGGTCGGCAGCGTCGGCGGGGGCGGGGGAGGCGGACGCCGTGGCGGCGAGACCGGTATCGGCCGGATGTTCAGCGACAGCATCGGCGGCCAGATCTCCTGGTTGCTGCCCGCCGCGCTGTTCCTGCTCGTCGTCGGCCTGGTGCTGACCTGGCGGGCCGGGCGCACGGACACCACGCGTGCCGCGTTCCTGGTCTGGGGCGGTGCGCTGCTGATGACGGCGGGGGTCTTCACCTTCATGGCGGGGATCTTCCACGAGTACTACACGGTGGCGCTGGCGCCGTACATCGCGGCCCTGGTCGGCATGGGCGTGACGCTGCTGTGGGAGGAGCGAGCCAAGGCCCTCGCGTCGGCGGCGCTCGGTGTGACCGTGGCGGGGACGTCGGTGTGGGCGTTCGTGCTGCTCGGCCGGACACCGGACTATGTGCCGTGGCTGCGCTGGGCCGTACTGGTCGGCGGGCTGATCGCGGCCGTGGCACTGACGGGCGTGGGCCGGATCGGACGGGACGGGCGGCTGCGTACCCTCGCTCCCCGGCTGGCCGTCGGAGCCGTCGTGCTTGCGCTCGCCGCGTCGCTGGCGGCCCCGCTCGTGTACACGCTGTCGACGGTCAACACCCCGCACTCGGGGTCGATCGTCACGGCCGGTCCGGCGGCGGCGCGCGGCGGATTCGGTGGCGGTGGCGGCCCGGCTGGTCCCGGCGGTGGTCCCGGCGGTGGTGGCGACGACGGTGCCGGTGGCGGTGCCGACGGTGCCCGGGGTCAGCGTCCCGGTGGCGGCGCACCGACCGCACCGGAGGGCGCGGCGCAGCGAGGCGGTGGTGGCGGTGGTGGCGGCGGTATGGCCGGTCTGCTCGACGGCCGGGCCGTCGGCTCCGAGGTCGTCGCGGCGCTGAAGAAGGACGCGGGCGACTACACCTGGGTCGCGGCGACGACCGGCTCCCAGAACGCCGCGGCCAGCCAACTCGCCGCCGGGGAACCGGTGATGGCGATCGGCGGCTTCAACGGCAGCGACCCGTCCCCGACGCTCGACCAGTTCAAGAAGTACGTCGCCGACGGCGAGATCCACTACTTCTTCGGAGGTGGCGGATTCGGCGGAGGCGGCGGAGGCGGTGGCCAGGACGGCACGGCTTCGTCCATCTCCACCTGGGTGCAGGCCACGTTCAAGGAGGTCACCGTCGGCGACACGACCCTCTACGACCTGACCGCCAGGGAGTAGCTATACGGCGTAAGGGAGTTTCTTGTACGGTACGGGGCCAGCCAGGTCCCGTACACCGTAAAGGAGTCTCCGTATGAAGGCGTCGGCCACCGGCACCCACCGCACCACCCCTCCGTCGCCGGTCCCCGGCCGCCACCCCCAGCGCTGGCTCATCCTCGGCGTCATCTGCCTCGCCCAGCTCACCGTGCTCCTCGACAACACCGTCCTCGGCGTCGCGATCCCCTCCCTCACCACCGAACTGCACGCGTCGACCGCCGACGTCCAGTGGATGATCAACGCCTACTCGCTCGTCCAGTCCGGCCTCCTGCTCACCGCGGGCAACGCCGCCGACCGCTACGGCCGCAAGAGGATGCTCATCACCGGCCTCGCGCTGTTCGGCGTGGGCTCGCTGGCCGCCGGACTCGCCCAGTCCTCGGGCCAGTTGATCGCCGCCCGCGCCGGAATGGGCGTGGGCGGAGCCCTGTTGATCACCACGACACTCGCCGTCATCGTCCAGATCTTCGACGACACGGAGCGCGTCAAGGCCATCGCCCTCTGGTCGACGGTCAATTCACTGGGCTTCGCCGCCGGTCCGGTGCTCGGCGGCGCCGTGCTCGACCACTTCTGGTGGGGTGCGATCTTCCTCATCAACATCCCGGTCGTCGTGCTCGGCCTGGCGGCCGTCGTCGCGCTCGTACCGGAGTCCAGGAGCCGACAGGGCGACCGCCCCGACCTGCTGGGCGCACTGCTCTCCGTCATCGGCATGACCGCCGTCGTGTACGCGATCATCTCCGGCCCGGACCACGGCTGGACGTCCGGCCAAGTGGTCCTCCCGGGGGCGGTCGGCGTGCTCGTCCTGGGCGCCTTCGTGGTCTGGGAGTCGCGCGTCCCGTATCCGATGCTGGACATGCACTTCTTCCGGAACCAGCGCTTCGTCGGCGCCGTCGCGGGCGCCGTCCTCGTCGCCTTCGGCATGACGGGCTCGCTGTTCCTGCTCACACAGCATCTGCAATTCGTGCTCGGATACGGCCCGTTGGACGCCGGTCTGCGCACCGCGCCGCTCGCCGTCACCGTCGTCGCGCTCAACCTCACGGGCCTCGGACCGTGGCTCGCGGGGAAGATGGGCACACCCGTCACCATCGCCGTCGGCATGTCCCTGGTGGCCGCCGGTCTCGCGGCGATCGCCGTACTCGGCGCCGGCGGCTACAGCGGGATGCTGGTCGGACTCGTCGTGATGGGCGCGGGCGTCGCGCTCTCGATGCCCGTCATGGCCAACGCCATCATGAGCGCGATCCCACCGGAGAAGGCGGGTGTGGGGGCGGGCGTCAACGGCACGCTCGCCGAGTTCGGCAACGGTCTCGGGGTCGCCGTACTGGGAGCCGTACTGAACTCCCGGTTCGCCGCGCTCGTGCCGGTCGCTGTGGGCGCGTCCTCGCTGCCCGCCGCGCTCGCGGCCGTCGAGGCGGGGCCCGGCGGGGACGCCGAGCGGGCCGCGATCTCCGACGCGTTCGCCTCCGGGCTGGAGACCAGCCAGCTGGTGGGCGCGGTGGCGGTACTGGCGGGCGGGCTGCTGGCCGCGCTGCTGCTGCGCCGCGCGGAGCGGGCGGACCGGCCGGAGTTGCCCGCGGCATAGCATCAGACCGCCACGAACGGGGCGAGGAACCGAGGAGGCTCAACCATGGAGTCGGCAGCCGACAAGGCCAAGCAGCCCCCGCGGACCAGTGTTTGGCTGGAGGGGAAGCCCGCGGCCCGAGGCCGTAAGAGCGAACGTTCCGACCATCCGACCGGGCTCGACCGGGACCGGATCATCGCGGTCTCGGTACGGCTGCTCGACGCGGAGGGCCCGGCCAAGTTCTCCATGCGCCGGCTGGCGGCCGAACTGGGCGTCACGGCGATGTCCCTGTACTGGTACGTGGACACCAAGGACGACCTCCTCGAACTCGCCCTGGACTCCGTCTACACGGAGATCGACGCCCTTGAACCGGCGGAGGCCGAATCCGGCCCGCGTGGATCCGCCGACTCGGACTCGCACGCCGACTCGGACGCCGACGCCGACTCGGACGCCGACGCCGACTGGCGCGACGAGCTGCGTGCCCTCGCCGTCAGCTACCGGGCCCTGCTCGTCCGCCACGCCTGGGTCTCGCCGCTCGTGGGTAAGTTCCTCAACATCGGCCCGCACTCGATGGAGTTCTCCGCCGCGGTCCAGCGGGTCATGCGCCGCACGGGCCTGCCCGCGCACGGCCAGATGGGCGCGCTGTCCGCCGTCTTCCAGTTCGTGTACGGCTTCGGCACGATCGAGGGCCACTTCGTCCAGCGGTGCGCCGAGGCGGGAATGACCCAGGACCAGTACTACCGGCACGCCATGGGGACGATCCACGAACAGCCGGAGTACCGGGGCCGCTTCGACCGGGCCGAGGAGCTGATGGAGGCGCGCGGCGGTGAGACGGTCGAGGAGATGCGCGAACGGGACTTCACGTTCGCGCTCGAAGTCCTCATCGCGGGCATCGAGGCGATGCGGGCGCGGGGTTGATCAGCCCCGTCCGGCGATTGAGGACATGACACATAGCCCGTCCGGCCATTGAGGACACCACCCGCGGCCCGTCCGGCGATTGAGGACACACACGGCCGGAGGCCGCGCGCGTCACCCCGCTCACTCGGGCGGAGCCAACGCGGCCGGGAAGCCGCCCGTCGCGATCGGGCTCCAGCGCTCCGGCGTGATGCGGATGATCGACTTCCCCTGCCGCACCATCGCCGCGCGGTACTCGTCCCAGTCCGGGTGCTCCCCCGAGATGTTGCGGAAGTACTCGACCAGCGGCTCCACCGACTCCGGTACGTCCAGCACCTCCGCCGTACCGTCGACCTGCACCCACGGCCCGTCCCACGTGTCCGACAGGACGATCACGCTCGCGCGCGGGTCACGCTTCGCGTTGCGCGTCTTGGCACGCTCCGGGTAGGTGGAGACGACGATCCGCCCCGAGTCGTCGACACCGCAGGTCAGCGGGGAGCCCTGGGGGCGTCCGTCGGAACGGGTGGTCAGCAGGATCGCGTGGTGCCTGGGCCGGACGAACTCCAGCAACTCGTCGAGCGCCACGGTCGTGTTGGTCGCGATGTTGGGTGCCATGCCTCGCAGCCTACGACCCCGCCGCGTCCCGCGGAGCGACCTCCCGCACCGCCTGAATGTCGAGTTCCACCCGCAGCGTCGTGCCGATCGCCGACATCCCCGCCCGCACCACCTGGTTGTAGTTCATGGCGAAGTCCTCGCGCCGCAGCTCCGTCGTGGCGCGGAAGGCCGCCCGCACGCCGCCCCACGGGTCGGGCCCGGTCCCGAGGTACGACAGGTCCAGCGCCACCTTCCGTACGACTCCGTGCAGCGACAGCTCACCCCGTACCGACCAGCGGTCCGGACCCGACTGGCTGACCCCCGTGCTGTGGTACGTGATCTCCGGGTACCGCGCCACGTCCAGGAAGTCCTGTGACCGGAGGTGCTTGTCCCGCATGCCGTTGCCGGTGTCGATGCTCGTCGCGTCGATGACCGCGTCCACGCGCGAGTGCTCCGGTACGGCCGCGATCTCGATCCGGCCGCCGAACTCGGTGAAGCGCCCCCGCACGCTGGAGATCCCGAGGTGCTGGGCGACCGCGGCCACCGACGAGTGCGCGGGATCGAGGTTCCACCCACCGGGCGGCGGCGGCTCGACGCCGCCCTGCCGGGACAGGACGACCGTCCCGGCGTCGGCGACACCGCTGGAGGTGACGAACGCGGTCGACGCGGCGGGCGCGTAGCCGACGGCCGTCACGATCACGGTGTACGGCCCCGGCGCCAGCGTCACGTCGGCGGCCACCACCCCGTCGGCGTCCGCGTCGGCGCGCACCATCTGCGCGCCGGTCCTGTCGGTCAGGGTCACGGCGGCGTCCTGGACGGCCCAGCCGTCCGGTGTCCGTACCTGTGCGCGAAGTCCCATCCCGTCACTCTCCTCGTTCGCAGTTCCCGTACGGCCCGTCAGACCCCGCCCCATGGGCCGAGGGGTGGGCCCCGGCGCGGTGGCGGCGCGCCGTCCCCAGGCTGCCGTCACCGCGCCGGGGCCCCTTTCCACCGGACCGGCCGCGCCTCCGCTGGGGGACGCGCCCCGTCCGGGGGCTTCGGCTCGCTCGCGGGCTACTCGTCCGCGTGCGTGAGCTCGATGTCGTGGCCGTCGACGCCGTGCCCGGCCACCGTCAGGGCGCCGGCCACCGGCGGGTACCCGGTCGCCATGACCGTGTACTCGCCCGCGTCCAGGTCCACGAAGCCGTACGCCCCGTCGTCCCCGGTCGTCGCCGTCGCGACCACGTTCCCGGCCGCGTCGATCAGCGTGACACGCGCGTCCGGCAGCGGACGCCGGTCGGCACCCGCCCGGACCGTGCCCTGGACGAGCGCGCCCGACCGCAGCACGGCCTCGACGCGGGTCACGCCCTGGGCGCCGATGTCCACCGGCAGGGCCAGCGGCCGGAAGCCGGCGGCGTTCACGGCGACGGTCACCGCGCCGGGCGGCAGCTCGGTGAAGGCGAACTCGCCGCCCTCGGCCGACTTGCCGGTCGCCAGCACGTCGCCGCGCACGTCGGCCACGATGACCATCGCGCCCTCGACGGGCGTATCGCCCTCCGCGCTCCGTACGGAACCGGTGAGGCCGCCCGTACCGGCGAGCAGGATGTCGTACGCCAGCGGCTCGGCGCCGACGGCCACCGTGGCGGCCTGCGGCTGGAAGCCGTCGGCCGAGGCGATCAGGACGTACGAGCCGGACTCGGGCGCGTCCACCGTGTAGCGGCCGTCGTCACCGGCGACCGCGCGGCCCAACTGGCGCCCGGCGGGGGAGACGAGGGTGACGGCCGCCCGTGGCACGGCTCGGCCCTCGCCGCCGCGCACGACACCGTGGACGGGGATGCCGACCGCGTCCGGGATGTCCGGAGTGCCCGGGATGCCCGGGGTGCCGGCCGCGAGGACGGTCGTGGTCGCCTCGGCGGCGACGGTGACAGGCGCCTCGCCGCCGACGGCCACCGGAACACCCGACTCCGCCGAGCCGGCCGGCGCGTTCTCCAGGCTCTCCACCGCGTCACCCGCGGCGCGCGTCTTCAACGCGACCTCCTTGATGAACAGCGTCACGAGGAAGGCGAGCAGCGCGGCCGGCGCCGAGAAGAGGAAGACGTCGGCGACACCGTGCCCGTACGCCGACTCCACGACGGTCCGCATCGGTCCTGGCAGCGCGTCCAGATTCGGGATGCCCCCGCCACCCGTACCGGCGTGACCGGCCGCCGCGGCCTCAGGGCCGAGGTCGGCGAGCCCGTCCTTGACATAACTCGCGACCCGGTTGCCCAGCACCGCGCCCAGCGCCGAGACGCCGATCGCGCCGCCGAGTGAGCGGAAGAAGGTCACGACGGAACTCGCGGCGCCGAGGTCTTGAGGGGAGACCTGGTTCTGCGTGCACAGGACCAGGTTCTGCATCATCATGCCGATGCCGAGGCCCATGATCGCCATGAAGATCGCGATGTGCCAGTACACGGTGTCGTACCGGATGGTGCCCAGCAGTCCGAGACCCGCCGTCACCAGCACACCACCGGAGACCAGCCACGCCTTCCAGCGGCCCGTCTTGGTGATGACGAGGCCCGAGACCGTCGACGAGAGGAAGAGACCACCGATCATCGGGATGGTCATCACGCCGGACATCGTCGGTGACTTGTCGCGCGCGAGCTGGAAGTACTGGCTGAAGAAGACCGTGCCCGCGAACATCGCGATACCGACGAACAGCGAGGCCAGCGAGGCCAGGGTGATCGTGCGGTTGCGGAAGAGACGCAGCGGGATGATCGGCTCGCTGGCCCGCGACTCGGTGAGGAGGAAGAGCGCGCCGAGCACGACCGTGCCGGCGAGCATCGTGTACGTCTGCCAGGAGACCCAGTCGTACTTGTCCCCGGCGAAGGTGACCCAGAGCAGCAGCAGCGAGACGGCCGCGCTGATGAGGAAGGCGCCGGTCCAGTCGATCTTGACCTTGCGCCTGACCACCGGGAGGTTGAGGGTCTTCTGGAGCACGATCAGCGCGATGACGGCGAACGGGACGCCGACGTAGAAGCACCAGCGCCAGCCGAGCCACGAGGTGTCGGTGATGACTCCGCCGATGAGCGGCCCGCCGACGGTGGCGACGGCGAAGGTCGCACCGAGGTAGCCGCTGTAGCGACCGCGCTCACGCGGGGAGATCATCGCGGCCATGATGATCTGGGCGAGGGCGGTGAGACCGCCGACGCCGATGCCCTGGATGACGCGGAAGACGATCAGCGTCCCCGCGCTCTGGGAGAGTCCGGCCGCCGCCGAGGCGACCACGTAGAGGGTCAGTGCTATCTGGACCAGCAGCTTCTTGCTGAACAGGTCGGCGAGCTTGCCCCACAGGGGAGTGGTGGCCGTCATCGCCAGGAGTGACGCGGTCACCACCCAGGTGTACGCGCTCTGTCCGCCGCCGAGGTCGGAGATGATCTCGGGCAGGGCGTTGGTGACGACCGTCGAGGAGAGGATCGCCACGAACATGCCGAGCAGCAGCCCGGAGAGCGCCTCCATGATCTGACGGTGTGTCATCGGCGTGCCGGGTGCGGCGGGGGCGGGTGAGCCGCCGCCGTGCTTGGCGTGGCCGCCCCGTACACCCGTTGGTGTGGTGGTCGTAGCCATTGAATTCCTTTGTCTTACGTCTGTTGCGTCTGTTGCCGCTGTTACGTCTGTTGTCACGCGGGCGCCAGCGGCCGGTGTTGTCACGCGGCGCTAGCGGCCGGGCCGGCAGTCGCCGAAGTTCTCACGCAGGCGGGCCAGCATGGTGTTCAGCTGTCCGACCTCGTCGTCGGTCCAGTCGGACAGCGCGCGGGCGAACACCTCGGTCGTCCGGCGCGCGAGTTCGTCGAGCAGGTCGCGGCCCGCCGGTGTGAGCCGCAGGATGCGGGACCGCCGGTCGGCGAGGTCGGGCGCGCGCTCGATCCAGCCGCGCTCCACCGCGTGAGCCACATGTCTGCTGGTCACGGACATGTCCACGGCCAGCAGCTCGGCGAGACGACTCATCCGCATCTCGCCGTGCCGCTCCAGCAGGGTCAGTACGGCGGCGGAGCCGCCCGGACAGTCGGGCGGCAGGACGCGGGACAGACCCCGTTTCACGGCCCCGATGGCACTGAGCTGACGGGCCAGTTCCGCGTACTGACTCTTGGCGGCCATGACCCCTCCGAGGACCCCTCGCGCACCTGTCGTACCTATGTTGTTGCTTAGGGCAACCATAGAAGCAGTTGGTTGCTGAAGGCAAACTAAAAGCGGGCATCAGGAGTAAAGGAACCCAAAAGGCTTCGCATGTGCGAGGTCAATGGCGAACAGGGGGCGGGAGGGCGCCGAGAGCCCGGAGTTGGCCTTGGGGCGGCCCCGGGGGTTGGGCGGCGGAGCGTCGTTCGCTAGGGTCCTGGCTCATGGCACACAACCCCCATGCCCCGCAGGGCCCCGAGGGAAATCCCGACCCCGCGGGCAACACCCAGATGTTCCGCGCCTTCGTCGACGAGGGTGAGCCGACGCGTCGGCAGGCGCCACAGAAGAGCGGACCGAAGACCGGACTGATCGTCGGCGTCGTGGCCGTGATCGCGATTCTGGGCGCGGTCGCCTGGCTCGCACTCGCCTGACGGCAGGTCTCCACCTCTGACGGTGGCGCTCCGCCTCGTGCGGGGCGCCACCGCTTCGACAACACTCCGACGACGTCGTCCGCCGAGGTCGTCCTCGCGGTGACGCCCTCTTCTCAGTCCGCGATCAGCCCTTCCCGCAGCTGCGCGAGCGTGCGGGTCAGCAGGCGTGAGACGTGCATCTGCGAGATGCCGACCTCCTCGCCGATCTGGGACTGCGTCATGTTCGCGAAGAAGCGCAGCATGATGATCTGCCGCTCGCGGGGCGGGAGTTTGGCCAGCAGCGGCTTCAGCGACTCGCGGTACTCCACCCCCTCCAGGGCCGTGTCCTCGTACCCCAGACGGTCCGCGAGCGAGCCTTCGCCGCCGTCGTCCTCGGGTGACGGGGAGTCCAGCGAGGAGGCCGTGTACGCGTTCCCGACCGCCAGGCCGTCGACCACGTCCTCCTCCGACACACCCAGCACCAGGGCGAGTTCGGGGACGGTCGGCGAGCGGTCGAGCTTCTGCGCCAGCTCGTCGCTGGCCTTCGTGAGCGCCAGCCGCAGCTCCTGGAGCCGGCGGGGCACACGCACGGACCACGACGTGTCGCGGAAGAAGCGCTTGATCTCGCCGACGACGGTCGGCATCGCGAACGTGGGGAATTCCACGCCCCGTTCGCAGTCGAACCGGTCGATCGCCTTGATGAGGCCGATCGTGCCGACCTGGACGATGTCCTCCATCGGCTCGTTACGGCTGCGGAAGCGGGCCGCCGCGTAACGCACCAGTGGCAGGTTCAGCTCGATGAGGGTGTCACGTACGTAGGTGCGCTCCGGGCTGTCCTGTGCGAGCACGGCGAGCCGCAGGAACAGGGAGCGGGACAGAGTGCGGGTGTCGATGGCTTCCGGCTGGGACACGCGCGGTTCGGCCACGCGGTCGAGAGCACCCGGTGCATCCGGTGCCTGCGGTGCCTGGTCGCTCTTGTTGAGCGTGAGCACCTTCGAGCTGCCCTGTTCTACGGACATGCCACCCCCTTGAGGTCGCTGACGGTCGCGGTGGCCGCTCCCGTCGAAGGAACGCAGCCTCCACCTGAATACCGGCGGTGGGACTGCGGCAAACGCGGTTCCAGCAGAATGTCACATGTCGTCAACACGCTGTAGCGCCAAGTCGACATATCTGCACCGGAATAAGGGGGTATGCGAATTTGCTGCCGGTGGGGGCGCTGCGGGGTTACTACCCGGGAGAGCTACGCCTCGATCCTGTTTGCGGATCGCAAACGTGCGAAGCTCCGCGCCAGAAGCCTTGACACATGCATCTGGGAGACGCCCAGTTCCTGGCTGATCTGCGACTGCGTCAGGTTGTTGTAGTAGCGCAGCATCAGGATGCGCTGTTCCCGCTCGGGCAGCTGGACGAGCAGATGCCGGACCAGATCGCGGTGCTCGACGCCGGCCAGCGCCGGGTCCTCGTAGCCGAGCCGGTCGAGCAGACCCGGCAGCCCGTCACCTTCCTGGGCGGCCTCCAGCGACGTCGCGTGGTAGGACCGGCCCGCCTCGATGCAGGCGAGGACCTCCTCCTCGGAGATCTTCAGCCGCGTGGCGATCTCGGCGGTGGTGGGGGAGCGGCCGTGGGCCGTCGTCAGATCCTCCGTGGCGCCGGTCACCTGGACCCACAGCTCGTGCAGTCGGCGCGGTACGTGGACGGTCCGCACGTTGTCGCGGAAGTACCGTTTGATCTCGCCGACGACGGTCGGCATCGCG
Source organism: Streptomyces panacea (assembly GCF_040560175.1). Classification (NCBI taxonomy): domain Bacteria; kingdom Bacillati; phylum Actinomycetota; class Actinomycetes; order Kitasatosporales; family Streptomycetaceae; genus Streptomyces; species Streptomyces panacea. The sequence goes on along the minus strand of NZ_JARJHW010000021.1, from coordinate 49,733 downwards.
AAGGTCGGGAACTGCACGCCGCGGTCCGGGTCGAACCGGTCGATCGCGTTGATCAGACCGATCGTGCCGACCTGGACGACGTCCTCCATCGGCTCGTTACGGCTGCGGAAGCGGGCCGCCGCGTACCGCACGAGTGGCAGATTCGCCTCGATCAGCGCGCTGCGCAGACGGGTGTGCTCGGGGCTGCCGCGCTCCAGATCCTTGATCTGCGCGAAGAGCAGCTGTGTCAGCGCCCTGGTGTCGGCGCCCCGTGTCTGCGGCGTCGACGGCCGGGGTTCGCTCTCGCTCGGCGTCTCGACGAGGGGGGCCTCGATGAGGGGGGCCTCGGTACGGGGTTCGATCTGGGGTGGCATTTGAGGCGTTGTACTGGCCGGCACGGTCACGCCACCCCTTTGCGGTCAACTACGGTCAACTCATCCGTCAAAAGCGGTCATAGCATCACAAGACATGCCCACTGTGTGCAAGCACCAGAAAGCTCCGTGTTGGCGAGGAATCGGCCGTTCAAACCCGAAAAGCCCCACGCCGGTGAGGCATGGGGCCAGGAGGGTCAAGGGTGGGAATCCCGGTCGGAAGTGACGGGAGGGACCGGCCGGAGCCGAGTCGGAAACGATCAGAACTCGTAGTCGGCGATCACCCAGGTGGCGAATTCGCGCCACTGACCGACGCCCGCCTGATGGTCGGGGTGCTCCAGATAACGGGTCAGCGCGCCCGCGTCGGCGACCGCCGCGTTGATGGCGAAGTCGTAGGCGATCGGCCGGTCGCTGATGTTCCAGGCGCACTCCCAGAACTCCAGCTCCGGGATTTTCTCGCCCAGCTCCGCGAAGGCCCGCGCGCCGGCGACCACCCGGGGCTCGTCGCGCGAGACGCCCTCGTTGAGTTTGAAGAGGACCAGGTGGCGGATCACGGGCTTCTCCCAGGTGCGGCGGAGGGCTGGGTGTGTGGCGCGGTGACGGTGTCACCGGCCGCGGCTACTCTACGAGCTCGGTCATGAACTCGCCGACACCCTCGGCCGCGCTGGCTATGCCCTCGAACCCCACCTGGACGAGATCGGCGGACCGTTCGGGTGAGGTGATGATCGTATACAGCACGAAGACAATGACCAGATAGAGCACGAGCTTCTTCGTTTGCACCATCAGCGCTGCCTCCCCTGCCGTCCCCAGTGCGATCGCGTGAGTCTAACCGTACGAATGGGTCGGTCCGGAGGCCGATTTCGATCACCCGCGTGACCGCTTCCGGCCACACCGTGTCGATGCCTGGTCGTCGCCGCCCGGCCGGGGTGTCGTACGCGGTATTCGCCCGGCCCGCGCCGTCAGGATCTGAACGCATACTCCGCAAGACACATCGCGAACCGGAGCAAAAGCCCCGCATGGTCGGTTAGTTGTTGATCGGATGGCAACCGGTGACGGCCGGTGCGTGCACAACTCTTGACGTGTACGAAACACGGGAGAACCATCTGCCGTAACGAGAGAGCGCTCTCCGGATTTCCGCCGGGATCTCTCCGCTGCGCGTCCCGAACTCCCCTTCGTCGTCCGAGACTTCAGGAGACCTGCCCATGCACGCTCCGCTGTCCGTTCTTCCGGTGTTCCGGAGACCCGCGTCGGTGCGCCGCCGCGGGATAGCCGCGTCCATCGCCGCCACCCTGGTCGCCTCCCTGCTGATGCTCATCCCCACCACCACCGCCGCGAGCGCCGCACCGACCCTGATCTCCCAGGGCAAGCCGGTGACGGTCTCCAGCACGGAGAACGGCGGCACCCCCGCCGGCGCCGCCGTCGACGGCGACAACGGCACCCGCTGGTCGAGCGCCGCCGCCGACCCGCAGTGGATCCAGATCGACCTCGGCTCCTCGGTCGCGGTCAGCCAGGTCGTGCTGCGCTGGGAGACCGCGTACGCCAAGGCGTACAAGATCGAGCTCTCCACCAACGGCACCAGCTGGACGAGCGCGTACTCCACCACCACGAGCCCCGGTGGCAACGAGACGCTGAACGTCTCCGGCACCGCCCGCTACGTGAAGCTGACCGGCACCACCCGCGCCACCCAGTACGGCTACTCCCTCTGGGAGTTCCAGGTGTACGGCGAGAGCGGCGGCCCCGGCGGCCCGATCCAGGGCGGCGGTGACCTCGGCCCCAACGTCAAGGTCTTCGACCCCTCGACGCCCAACATCCAGGGCACGCTCGACCAGATCTTCGCGCAGCAGGAGAAGGCCCAGTTCGGCACGGGCCGCTACCAACTGCTGTTCAAGCCGGGCACGTACAACAACCTCAACGCCCAACTCGGCTTCTACACCTCCATCTCCGGTCTGGGCCTCAAGCCCGACGACACGAACATCAACGGTGACGTGACGGTCGACGCCGGCTGGTTCAACGGCAACGCGACCCAGAACTTCTGGCGTTCGGCCGAGAACCTCGCGCTCAACCCGGTCAGCGGCAGCAACCGCTGGGCGGTCGCGCAGGCGGCCCCGTTCCGCCGTATGCACGTCAAGGGCGGGCTCAACCTCGCGCCGAACGGATACGGCTGGGCCAGCGGCGGCTACATCGCCGACAGCAAGGTCGACGGCCAGATCACGCCCTACTCCCAGCAGCAGTGGTACACCCGCGACAGCGCCATCGGCGGCTGGGGCAACGGCGTCTGGAACATGGCGTTCTCCGGGGTCGAGGGCGCGCCCGCGCAGTCCTTCCCGAACCCGCCGTACACCACGCTGAACAACACCCCGACCTCCCGCGAGAAGCCGTTCCTCTACCTGGACGGCAACACGTACAAGGTCTTCGTGCCGGCCAAGCGCACCAACGCGCGCGGCGTCTCCTGGAACGGCACCCCCCAGGGTGAGTCCCTGCCGCTCGACCAGTTCTACGTGGTCAAGCCGGGCGCCTCGGCGGCCACGATCAACGCGGCGCTCGCCCAGGGCCTGCACCTGCTCTTCACCCCGGGCATCTACCACGTCGACCAGTCCATCAACGTCAACCGGGCGAACACCGTGGTCCTCGGCCTCGGCTACGCCACGATCATCCCGGACAACGGGGTGACGGCGATGAAGGTCGCCGACGTGGACGGCGTGAAGCTGGCCGGCTTCCTGATCGACGCCGGACCGGTCAACTCCCCGACCCTGCTGGAGGTCGGCCCGCAGAACGCGTCGGCCGACCACTCCGCCAACCCGACGACCGTCCAGGACGTCTTCATCCGCATCGGCGGCGCGGGTCCCGGCAAGGCCACCACCAGCATGGTCGTCAACAGCGACGACGCGATCATCGACCACACCTGGATCTGGCGGGCCGACCACGGTGACGGTGTCGGCTGGGAGACCAACCGCGCCGACTACGGCCTCCAGGTGAACGGCGACGACGTCCTCGCGACGGGTCTGTTCGTCGAACACTTCAACAAGTACGACGTGCGGTGGAGCGGTGAGCGGGGGCGGACGATCTTCTTCCAGAACGAGAAGGCGTACGACGCCCCGAACCAGGCCGCCATCCAGAACGGCAGCGTCCAGGGCTACGCCGGCTACAAGGTGGACGACTCCGTCGTCACCCATGAGGGCTGGGCGATGGGCAGCTACTGCAACTACACGTCCGACCCGAACATCCGTCAGGAGCACGGCTTCCAGGCGCCGGTGAAGCCAGGGGTGAAGTTCCACAACATCCTGGTCGTCTCGCTCGGCGGCATGGGCCAGTACAACCACGTGATCAACAGCACCGGAGCGCCGACGTCGGGTACGTCGACGGTCCCGTCGAACATCGTGAACTTCCCGTAGGGGAGTAGGCGACCGGAGAGCAGGGCCCGGCCTCGTTCCGAAGAGGCCGGGCCCCGCTCGCGTCGCGGCCACCGCCGCGAAAAGCTGACGAAGTACTCTTCCGGGGACATTGTCGTCATCGGGAGGAAGCCCATGCCCACCCGGCCGTTCCGTTTCGGCGTCAGCGTGCCGGCCATCGGATCGCGCTCCGCCTGGCAGGCCAAGGCCCGGCAGGCCGAGGATCTGGGCTACGACGTCCTCCAGGTCCCCGACCACCTCGGCGCGCCGGCCCCGTTCCCCGCCCTGGTCTCGGCCGCCGACGCGACCACCACCCTCCGGCTCGGCACGCTCGTCCTCAACACGGGCTTCTACCGGCCCGCGCTGCTGGCCAGGGACATCGCGGACACCGATCTGCTCACCGACGGCAGGCTGGAGGTCGGCCTCGGCGCGGGACACGTGGAGGCCGAGTTCCGTACGGCGGAGCTGCCGTACCCCGCCCCCGCGGAACGCGTCGACAACCTGGCGCACACCGTCGCCGAACTGCACCGCATGTTCGCGACCCCGGACCAGCCGCCCAAGGTCCGCCGGAGCCCCGCCCCACCACTGCTGCTGGCCGGCCTCGGCGACCGCGCGCTGCGGCTGGCGGCCCGCGAGGCGGACATCGTCGGCTTCCCGGTCATGGCACTGACGACCCCGCCGGGGGCGGACCCGCAGCGGGTCCTCGCTGACCGGGTCGCCCATGTCCGCGCCGAGGCGGGCGCGCGCTTCGGCTCCCTGGAGCTGAACCTGTTCGTGGCGGCGGTGATCACGACGGTCACCGCCGAGGCCCTGACCCCGGTCCGCCGAAGGGCCCCGAACCTGACCGAGGACCAGGTCCTGCGCCTCCCCAACCTGCTGGCGGGCCCGGTGCCGCGGATCGCCGAGACGCTGCACCGCTACCGGGAGACGTACGGCCTGAGCTACTTCTCCGTCCGCGAGGACCACATGACGGACTTCGCGAAGGTCATCGCCCACCTGCGCTGAACCGCCGCCGCACGCCGGGCCGCACGCCGGGGTCACACGCTGGGCCGCTCAGCGAGCCGCGCCCATGGCAACGCGAAGAGGCGGACCCCGTGAGGTCCGCCTCTTCGTCGTAAGAGCGGTAGCGGTGGGATTTGAACCCACGGTGACGGGTTACGCCACACTCGCTTTCGAGGTCTGTTCCTGCTGGTCAGAGGTGCGTACGCGGCCGTTCATCCCCGTTCGGCTGGCCGCTGGGACGCTATTGACCGCCGGGCCGCGAACGCGCATGAACGTCGCTGGACGGAGATGAATGAGACGGGAACTGAGACGACTAGACGTGCGAGGCTTGAGCCCATTGGCAGCCAATGATTGGCGGCCAAGAGATTGGCGGGCGCACGTCCGGCAATGGCGCCAACGGAGGGAGAGCGGGTGTCACAGCAGGCCAGCCCTCGGGGAACGTACCTGGTCATCGCAGACAGGCTGCGGCAGGAAGTCGAGGCGGGGGAGTACGCCGATGGCCTGCCATCTGAGGCGGAACTGGTGGCCAGTCATGGAGTCGCGCGGAATACGATCCGACGCGCTCTTCAAGCCTTGGAGGCGGAGGGCGTGATCGAAACCGCTCCCGGCGTCGGGCGGCGCGTCGCTCGGGGAGGTGACAAGCGCAGCCTCGTTGAGCGCATGACCGCCATCATCGAAGAGGACTCACTGACAGTCGGGGACGACTACCCGTCTGAGGCGAAGCTCTGCGAGCGCTTCGGAGCGTCCCGTACGGCGGTAAGGCGTGGCCTTGCCCAGATGGAGGGAAGCGGCTTGCTCGCCACGGTTCACGGCAAGGGGCGCACTGTACGCGCCCTCCCGGTGCCCACGGACCGGCCGTAGCCTTGGCCGTCATGGGACTGAATCAGTGGGCTTACTCGCTCTCCGAATCGCTGCTGTCCGATCCGTTGCCGCGCCGGTGGGCGCACTCCCTTGGGGTGGCCAAGCGCGCCCGTTCCCTGGGGCCGATCCTGAGCGGCGATGCGGAACTGCTTGAGGCAGCCGCGGTGCTTCATGACATCGGCTACTCGCCCAGCATCGCGGCTACAGGGTTTCATCCGCTTGACGGGGCCCGGTTCCTCCGAGACCAAGAAGGGGCGGACGAACGGGTGGTGCGCCTCGTTGCACATCACTCGTGCGCTGTCTTGGAAGCTGAAGAGCGAGGACTCAGGCACGAACTGGAGAGCGAGTTCGAGCTAGAGCGCCCTGACCTTGTTGACGCACTGCTGTTCTGCGACATGACGACCACGCCGGACGGGACGCACACAACGCCGGCCGAACGGCTGGGTGAGATCGTCCAGAGGTACGGACCCGACACGATCGTCGGCCGCTTCATCCAGCGAGCGGCACCCGAGATCTACGCAGCCTCGGAACGGGTCGAGGGCCGCCTGGCCGAAGCGTCTACTGGAGATCAACCGATGTAGGGTTCATGGCGCGATCCGTCCAGCCCATGCTCGATGCGGAGCCGCATGGACGGATGGATGTCGAGGCTGTCGAGGTCCGCTGGATCAATCCAGCGGACCTCTTTGGATTCGCTGCTCGTCCGCAGCGCACCGCCGGTCGGGTGGGCGCGGAAGCAGATCGAGAACTGCTGTCGCACCTCGCCATCGTCATATGCGATGACGTGATGCGGGTTGGTGTAGATGCCCACGATGGCGTCCACCTTGACGTCAATCCCGGTTTCCTCGGCCACTTCCCGAACAACGGTGTCGCCGACGCGCTCGCCGATGTCGTGGCCACCGCCGGGCAGTGCCCACAGACCGTTGTCCGTCTTGTGGATGAGCAGCAGTCGTCCGGCATCGTCGCAGACGACTGCTGTGACCGAAGGGACAACGGAGTTGGCCTGTGGTGCTGCCGGGTCGTTGTAGTGGTCGATGCGGGTCATGTGTGCTGGTCTCCGATGTCGTCGGGCGTTGAGATTGGACGGGCGCTGTCCCAGACCCGTTCGACGCTTTCGGCGTATGCGTCGAAGAGTTCGCCGCCTGGCACGCGCTGGATGTGCAGGACCGGAGCCATGTAGGCGCCCACTCCGTACAGGTGGCCATTCGCCAGCATCTCGTCATCAGCGCGGTAGATCGAGTTGTAGAGAGTGGTGCTGTGGAGGCGGAACTCGACGCCCGGCAGTCCGAACAGTGAGCCGTAGTTGAGCAGGGCGTTTCGAATCTTGCTCGCCATGGCGGACCCGATCCCCTCGTCGGCACCGCGTGCTGCGACAGCCGGGCAGTTCGGTTCGCCGAGCATGAAGCGGACCGGCACGCCGGCCGCCGCTTTCTCCTTCACGACTCGACGGAACGCTGCGTCTTCGGTGAGCCAGAACCCCGAGTAGACGAGAACGTCGAAGTGCCGAGTTGCCTGCGCATAGAGCTGCGGCCACAAGCGGTTTGGAACCACGGATCGGTGCGGGTAGAGCCTGATCAGCTCGGCGTTTCCGGTCTCGGTCACCTCCGCTGAGGTGCGTTCCTCCTGCCACAGGTACGACACCTCGCATTGCAAAAGCGATGCCGTGGCGTATTGGAATCGGCGGTAGGGCTTGCGGTCCGGGTCGTTGATCCAGCGCTCTACGGTCTTGGCCGATACTCCAAGGCTCGCCGCTACTTGATCGAGCGTCATGCCGCTCTTGACGATCGCGCCTCGAAGCTTCTCGTTTGCCATGTCGCGTTCTCCCCCGCTGGGACGACTTGGGACGACTTCACCGTAGCGAAGTCGTCTTGGAGTCGTACAGGTGCGGAGTCGATCGTCTGGGCCGCGGGCTCCAGTCTGTAGGTACATCGGAGCGAGGGACTCGCGGAACACCAAACGACCGAAGGGCTTGACGGAGCGAACCTCACTCTGCATGATGAGGAACACGTACTACATGTTCCTCATGGAGCAAGCGGTAGTCGTTCAACAACTCCATAGCGTGATCCACCGTGTTTTGACGGCCGTGACTGCACCGACCGGGGCGAGTGGAGACCAGCCGATCGAGAACGGACCCGATGTCACAACCGGGGCCTACACCCCAGATGGGGGACACGCCATCGGCTCTAAAGAACCGCACGGCACACCTTGTTGCCGCCACCCCAGACGTCCGGGATTTCGGATCTCCCCGGAGCGAGCGGCGCCGTGCGTAGAAGAGAACCGACCACCTCTTTGCCCGCCGGGGCGGCTGCCTCTCACCACGGACCGAGGCCGCCCCGGCTCCCTTCGCACTTTCAGGAGAGACCCACCATGCGTACGTACATCGGCCATCACCAGGCCCTGAACCAGGGCGAGTTCGAAGAGCTTGCGCTCGGCTTCGACGAGCTGCCGCTGGGCATCGACCGCGAGCTGTTCCGGGGCCCGCTGGCCCCCGAGTCGCCCGGCGACCGTGCGGCACGTCTGGACGTCGCCCGCGAGGCCATCAAGGACATGGCCCGGCAGGGCGAGGACGGCGACGAGGTCGCCGCGTGGGACGCGCTGTACGCCGACGCGCTCACCCGCACCGTGCCGTTCCTGCGCGCCGCCCGCCGCTCCACCGGCATGGAGGCAGCGGCATGAGCGCGGCGACAGTGCCCCCGCTCACGCGCCCCGAGATGGGCCTGGCCGGGGTCGGCGCGTTCGCCGCTGCCGGGGTCGGCGCCCTGGGACTGATCTCCTCGTTCGACGCGGTGTCGGAAGCGGCGGCACGGTGGGGATTCAGCGAGCCGTGGATGCTGCCGGTCGGTATCGACCTGGCCATCCCCGTCTTCACGGTGGCCAATCTGCTGCTCATCCGTATGGACATGGCGTTGTCGTGGGTGCGGTTCGTGCCCTGGATTCTGACCCTGGTGACCTGCGGGCTCAACGTCTCGGCAGGACACGGGATGTGGGCGAAGGTCGCGCACGGCACGATGCCGCTGTTGTGGGTGGTGTTTTCCGAGATCGGCGCGCACGTCTACGCCGTAAGGATCGGCGCCGTCACCGGCCGGCGCATGGACAAGATCCGCGCCTCGCGGTGGCTGCTCGCGTTCCCGTCCACGTTCGCGCTGTGGCGCCGGATGACGCTGTGGGAGATCACCTCCTACAGCGACGCACTGGCCCGTGAGCGGGAACGCCAGTTGGCCCGCGCGGACCTGCGTGAAGCGCACGGCCGTAAGTGGCGCTGGAAGACGCCTCGGCGTCAGCGCGTGCTGCTCAAGCTCGGGGAACTCGACGCCACCGGCATCCCGCCGGCCGACTCGGAGCCCGAGCCCGTACCCGCCCCGGAGACCACCACCGAGCCCGAGCCCAAGGCGAAGGCATCCCGGCCCCGCCGCCGGACAAGCGCGGGGAAGGCCAAGCGGACCCCGGACGAGATCCTGGCCGAAGCGCGCAAGGCCACGGACGGTTGGACGGACGCGGAACTTACCGCGGACCGTATCCGGGCCGCGCTGCGCGTCTCGCAGGCCAACGCCCGCACCCTGCGCGACACCCTGAAGACGGAGCGGACCAACCGCCCGCTGCACACCGTCGACACCGAGCCGACCACCGAGCACGACGACGGCGAGGGTTCCGGGGCGGTGGCGGCATGAGCACCCTGTTAACCGCTCTCGCCGCATCCGGCCCGGTCGTGGCCGGTTGGTCGGTGCACGCGTGGTTGCTGCGGTCGCGTCTTCGCACGGCACGCCGTGACCCGCTCACCGGTCTCCGCACCCGCGACGGCTTCACCCGCCGCGCCCGTGTCCTGCTGAAGGACCCGCGCGCGGTGGTGGTGCTCGCGGACGTGGACCGGTTCAAGCACATCAACGACACCCACGGCCACGCCGCCGGGGACGCGCTACTGAAGGCGACAGCCGATCGGCTGGCCCACTACGTAGGCACGGCCGGCGTCGCGGGACGGCTCGGGGGCGATGAGTTCGCCGCCGTCGTCATCGACAAGCACGGCACCGTGGGCGACCTGCTCGCCGTACTGCACGGTGTGCTCGCCTGCCCGGCGGACGGGCTTGACCCGGCGGTTCGTACGACGGTTTCGCTCGGGTGGGTCCGCGCCGTGGACCATCCCGGCGAGGAACTGCCGGACCTGCTGCGCCGGGCGGATGAGGCGATGTACACGGCCAAACAGGGCCGCGCCGGGGTGCGCCGGGCTGGTATCGGCAGCCTGTTCGCCACCCTCACCGGCCGTCGTTCCGGACGGCGCGGCGCCCGCACTGGCACGCCGGACGTGGGGATGGCTGCCTGATGTCGTACGCGTTCGGCAAGTGCTACGACCCGACCGGCGCCCGCCACGGCATACCGACGTTCCCCTGGAAGTACGCCCCGGACGGATACGCCACCCGGCGCCAACTGCGGGCGCGCGGTCTGCGCCCCGGCGGCCAGCCGGTCGCCGCACAGGTGATGCGCCGCTCGCGCCGCCGCAAGGCCGGTGTGTCCGTCGCCTACCTCTACCGCATCGACCGCGCCAAGCCCGTACGCCCGATGACGCCGGGCCGTGCCGCCGCGCTCGCCAAGGCAATGCTCGCCCGCCGTACCTGCCCCAACTGCCGCACCGACGCCGGGTACTGCATCCCGACCTCGCTCGGCATGTGCGTCCCGTGCGCCTACCCCAACTGATCAGCGCGCCGCTTGAACACCCCCTTCACCAGACACAGGAGTCACCCATGTTCGGACACAAGAGCGAGGCAACACAGGCAGCGGTGAACGCCGTATCCACCGCGACCACGGTCATCAACAGCTACGGCCAGAACAGCACCGAGGCCGCGAGTGCGATGCAGGCCGCCCGCGACTCCGTCAACGCCGCGCGGGCCGAGGGCGCCACCGACACGGACTTCCGCACCACCCGGCCGAAGTAGAACGCACCGCCCCGGCATTCCTGCCGTGAGGGCGCCGGATCGAATCCGGCCCGGGGCACGCAGCACACACCAGCAGGGGTCCGGACGGTGGGCCTACCAAGCGCCGTCCGGACCCCTTCCCACCCGATGTGTCCGGGGAGGACATTCAGTGAATCACGAGGATGAGAACGAGTTGTTCAACCGACTGGAAGCCGACATGACCCCCGACCCGACGGTCGGCCGGTCGGGCGACTCGGGGGCGGATGTGGTCGACCTCGACAAGGCTCGGTCGGCCCGTACCGAGTCGGCCGACCGGTCGGCCGACCTCAACGCGGGTCGGTCGGATGACGAGTCGGGTACCGGGTCGGGTGACCCGACCCGACCGGAGTTGGTGGACGGTCCGGCGCCGGTCGGCCCGGGTTATCTCGGTCGGCTGATGGGTGCGAAGCGTCGGGACGTGGTCCCGCCGTGGCTCCGGTCGGCCGCTGAGCTGAAGACGGCGGCCCGTTGGGCGGCCGGGCACTACGGGCACCTTGCCGGGTATCACGCGCTCCGCTCGCCTTACTACGCGGGCAGGTTGGCGCTTCAGTCGCCGGTCGGCGCCGCGAAGTTCGTGGGCGGTTCGATGCGGTGGGTGGCCGACCGTGAGGGTGAGCCGGTCCGACTGGCTTCGGTCCGGCGGGAGGATGCTGCCGAGTACCTGAAGCTGTCCCGGCAGCGCGACGGCCGTGTGCGCCTGCGGACGCTGGTGGCGACGCTGGCGCTGTTCGTTGGCATGGGCGCCGCGCTCGCGATCTACGTGCTGGCTCCGGGGTGGCTGCAACTCCTGTCGGTCGGCGCGCTGGTGCTCGCTCTCGGGGCGGCCGGCACACGCGCGGACGCACCGGTCGTCTCCCGCGCGGTGGAACTGCCCAAGTCGCCCAAGCTCACGTCGGACATCGTGCTCCGTGCGCTGGGGGCGCTGGGTATCCCGGCGATCAACCAGGCGCAGGGCAAGGGCCGTGACGGCTTCACCTTCACCGCGCCCATCACCAGGGACGGGCCCGGCTGGCGTGCGGAGGGTGACCTCCCCTACGGCGTCACGGTGACGGACGTGATCGACAAGCGCGACAAGCTCGCGTCCGGTCTGCGCCGCCCGCTCGGGTGCGTGTGGCCCGAAGCGGTCCCCGAAGAACACACCGGCCGCCTGGTCATGTGGGTGGGGGATCAGGACATGTCGACCGCGAAGAAGCCCGCGTGGCCGCTGGCCAAGGGCGGCAGCGTGGACCTGTTCAAGCCGGTCGCGTTCGGCACCGACCAGCGCGGACGCTGGGTGGAGATCACCCTCATGTACATCGCCGCCGTCATCGGCGCGATCCCCCGCATGGGCAAGACGTTCCTTCTCCGGTTGCTGCTCCTCATTGCGGCGTTGGATGTGCGCGCTGAGCTGCACACCTACGACCTGAAGGGCACCGGCGACCTGGACCCCGTGGGCGAGCGTGTCTCGCACCGCCACCGTGCCGGGGACGATGACGAGGACATCGAATACGCCCTGGCTGACCTGCGGGAACTGCGTGCCGAGCTGCGCAGGCGGGCGAAGATGATCCGCTCGTTGCCGCGTGACATCTGCCCGGAGTCCAAGGTGACGTCCGAGCTGGCGAGCAAGCCGGGGCTCGGGTTGCACCCGATCGTCGTGGGTGTGGATGAGTGCCAGGTGTGGTTCGAACACCCCAAGCACGGCGGGGAGTTCGAAGAGATCTGCACCGACCTGGTCAAGCGCGGCCCCGCCACCGGGATCGTGCTGCTGCTGGCGACGCAGCGCCCGGACGCCAAGGCGCTGCCGACCGGGATCAGCGCGAACGCGTCCGCCCGGTTCTGCCTGAAGGTCATGGGCCAGTTGGAGAACGACATGGTCCTGGGCACCTCGTCGTACAAGCGGGGTATCCGGGCCACGATGTTCTCCTGGAAGGACAAGGGCATCCACTACTTCGTGGGTGAAGGCGCCGATGCCCGGATCGTGTCCTCCGTCTACGTCGACGCCCCGGCAGCCGAGACGATCGGCATGCGCGCCCGCAAGCTGCGCGAGACGGCCGGCACGCTCACTGGGCACGCGCTCGGGGAAGCGTTCGAAGCCGCAGAGTCCGCAGCGTATGACCTGCTGCGGGACATCCTCGCCGTCGTCCCGGCTACCGAGCCCAAGGTGTGGTCCGAGACGGTCGTCGCCCGGCTCGCCGAACTGAGGCCGGACGTCTACGGCGGGTGGGACCCCGAGGGGCTCGCCGCCGCGCTCAAGCCCCACACCATCGGCACCATCCAGGTCGGGCGCCGCGTAGAGGGCAAGGTCGTCAACCGGCGCGGGATCGAGCGTGCCCACCTCACGACCGCGATTGCGGAGCGTGACGGAAACCGGGACGCGGGCTGACCGTCCGGGGGCGCTAACGCTAGCGGCACCCGTCGCTAACGTTAGCGCCCCCGCTAGCGCCCCAAACCACCCGTGATCAGGCCGCTAGCACATAGCGGCCCACCTGCGGAAACCCCTGAAACCTGCCCGGAGGGCCACTGATGACCCCCACTCTCCTTGCTATCACTTGCCTGCTCGCCGTCACACTGTGTTACATCGGGACGTGTGCGGTCTCGCCGTTCGGCAACTGCCGCAAGTGCCGTGGCTTCGGCCACGCCATGAAGACGGACCGCAAGGGCCGCCCCAAGCGCGGCAAGGACTGCCGCCGCTGCAAGGCCACCGGCAAACGCATACGCGTCGGCCGCTGGATCTACCACCGCGCCGCCCGCATCCACCACAACGGCACTCGCTGACCCACGACCCGAAGGGAGCCCCCTCGTGGCTCTGACCGTCTCCCTCGTCTTCCTGTTCGGCCTCGTCCTGTTCTTCCTGCTCCGCTCCAACACCCTCGGCTACGGCGCCGCGTTCATCGCCGTCATGTTCGGCTTCTACCTCGCCTCCACCGGCGCCGCCGAGCCCATCAACGAACTCACCCGCGCCGTAGTCGACGCCATACCCGACGTGTAGAGAGGCAGGCACCCGATGAACGAACCACTCGTCCAACGGCACTGGCTCGCCCACGCCGCACCCAAGGTGGCGCCCGTGGTGGCCACTTCCACCGTGCTCATCCTCGGACGCATCTGGAACGCCAACGGCGCCGAACACTCCACCGGCAACGCCGCGTTGATGGTCGCGCTGACCGCCGGGGCCGCCACCGCCGGGGCGTTCGCGTCCGCCGGCCGATCCGGTGACGGCGTGCTCGCCGGGACCGCGTTCGCCACCTCAGGCAGCCTCGCACTCGCTGGGGTCGCCGGATACGCCGACGGCTGGTCCCTGCCCGTCCTGCTGTGGGCGGTCGCCACCGCCGTGGCGTACGGCATCGCCGCCCGCCACTGGCGCACCGACCGCCGCGACACCGTCGCCTACCACCGCGGCACGACCATGCGGCAGACCGAGCACGCACACGTGGAACGCGTCGAAGCCCTGCGCGCCGGGGCCCAGATCGAGAGCGCCCGCGCCGGTGCCGCCTACGCCGAACAACTCGCCACCGCGCTCATCACCCGCGCCACCCTCCCCGGCTTCAACCCCCACGCCCTCACCGACGCCGGACTGCCCGAACTCCCCGCCGCTGTCAAGCGGGCCGGACTTCCGGAGCTTCCGGGCACAGGAACCGGCACGTCATGAGGGCGCCCGAACCGGTCTCGGACGGTCCCATCCAGCGTGCGCCGTTCGGCTTCGTGGATGCCGCCGGGCAGCGCGCCGCACTGCTCGCGGAACTCGAAGCGGCCGGGGTCGAACTCGGCACGTACGACGCCCGGATCGTGGACTGGCTCGCCGGATGGGACTGGTCGACCGTCGCCGTCGTCGCGAGTCTCATCCGCCGTTCCGCACAGAGCCCGCAGTAGACACGCCCGGGGCGGTCGCCTCTCACCACAAGACCGCGACCGCCCCGGCTCTCCGTCCCTTCGCAGAAACAGGAGAACCCCCAGCATGACACCTGACTGCAAGACCGCGCTGCCCCGCAGCACGACACCCGCCGGGGCCCACCTAAGAATGGCCCTGGAACTCGCCACGGCCGGGGTGCCGGTCCTTCCACTGCGCGCGGGGAAGCTGCCGTTCGGGAACTGCCCGACGTGCGCCGGTGGTGCCTGTGGCGGGCGCCCGCATATGAAGAGCGCCGGTGGGTGCGCCTGCCCCGCTCCGTGCCACGGCTGGGCCGCCGCGACCACCGACACCACCGTACTGACCTCCCTGCCGTGGGGGACGGCGTGGCGTGAGGCGCGAGCGGTCGCCTACCACCCTGGCGGTGCCGGGCTGACCGTCGTGGACCTCGACAACGCGCAGGCCGTGGCATGGGCGCGGGAGAGTCTGCCGCCCAGCCGGACCGTGCCCACCACTCGTGGCGAGCACTGGATCTACCTCGGTGCCATGCGGTCCGCCAACGCGGTACGTCCTGAAGTGGACATCAAGTCCCGTATGCAGTACGCCCGTTGGCTCGGTCCAGGCACAGGCACGATGGCACCTCTGCCGTCTGCCGTCGTCGCGCTGGTGTCGAGTGAAGACACCACCCCCGTCCGAGGGGAGGTGGTCTCTTCATCCCCGGAGCGCGCCACTTGGGACGCCTCGGTGGCCACCGGATGCCGTCACACCGAGCGCTACGTACGCACCGGCCTCGAACGGGGCACGGCCCTGATCCGCGCCCGCAGCGAGTCGGGCGCCGGATCGCAGGCATTCGGCGTCGCGCAGTTCCTCGCCCGGCAGCACGCGCAGTGCCCCGGCCCCTGCGGACTGGACACCCTCGGTTCGCAGATCATCAGCGCCGCTGTCTCGGTCGGTGTCCCCGAGCCGTACGCGGCCCGCGCTGTCGCGAACGGCCTGGGGCTGGGGAGCGCGGCATGAGCACAAAGCCCGTGGACAGCTCGGAACTCTGGGCCGGATTCGAGGCTTTGGACGCGCAGCAGGCAGCCGCCGCGCCGTGGGAGGAGCCGATCCCGCTCACGGCACGGCGTGAGCTTCCTGCCTTCCCTACCGAGGTCTTTCCCGAGTGGCTGGGGGACTTCGTGCGCGCGGTCGCTGAGGAGACACAGACGCCGGTCGACATGGCCGCCTCGCTCGCGTTGGCGGTGCTGTCGACCGCCGCCGGTGGCCGGGCGGTGGTGCATGTCCGGGGCCGCTGGCGCGAGCCGACGAACGCGTTTGTCGTCGTCGCACTGCCGCCGGGCAACCGGAAGTCGGCCGTGTTCTCCCTGATGACGAACCCGCTCTACAAGTCGGAGGCGCTGCTGGCCGCCGCATCGGCCGGCGCCATCATCGAGGCGGAGATCACGGCCAAGCTCGCCAAGGAGGTGGCGGAGAACGCGGCCACCAAAGCGGCCCGTGCGGAAGCCGACAAGCGCGAAGCGCTCGTGGCCGAGGCCATCGGTCTGGCGCAGACCGCCGAATCGCTCACGGTGCCCGCCAAGCCCCGGCTGCTGGCCGACGACGCCACCCCGGAAGTCATCGCCTCACTCCTGGCCGAACAGGGCGGCAGGCTTGCCGTCATGTCGGCTGAGGGCGGCATCTTCGACATCATCGCCGGGCGCTACTCGGGCACCCCGAACATGGAGGTCTTCCTGAGGGGCCAGGCAGGTGACCGGCTGCGCATCGACCGGCGCGGGCGTGAGGAGTTCATCGAATCCCCGGCGTTGACCATGGGCCTGACGGTCCAGCCGTCGGTACTGGAAGACATTGGCCGCATCAAGGGGGCAGGGGACCGGGGCCTGTTGGCCCGCTTCCTGTACTCGCTGCCCGTCTCGCTCGTGGGGCACCGCAAGATCCTGCCCGACACCATCCCGGACGAAGTGGCCGACACCTACGAGGAACGCGTCATCGACCTGACGATGTCCCTCGCGGACTGGACCGACCCCGCCGTTCTCCAGCTCTCACCCGAAGCCAATGAGGAGTTGGTGGCGTATGAGCGGCGGCAGGAACCGCGGCTACGCAAGCGCGGCGGGGACTTGGGACACGTCGGGAACTGGGCCGCGAAACTCGGCGGCACAACCTGCCGCCTCGCCGGGCTGCTGCACCTTGCCACGCACACCAGCAACGGCCACACCAAGCCCATCACGGGCGAGACCATGCGGGACGCGGTGAAGCTCTCGGACTACTTCACCGGCCACGCCCTCGCGGTCTTCGACCTCATGGGCGCCGACCACACCGCCAACCGCGCCCGCATCGTCTACGACCTGCTGCGCGCCAGCGAGTGGACCGAGGTCAGCAAGCGCGAGGTCATGACGAAGCTCTCCCGCTCCGAGTTCCCCACCGTGGCCGATCTCGACCCTGCACTGAACCTGCTGGAAGACCACGGATACATCCGCGCACAGCCCGTGATCCGGACCGGTGGGCGCGGCCGGCCGCCGTCCCCGCGCTACCTCATCCACCCCGAGCTGAGCGAACCAGCCGTCTGACTCCCGCCACAGAAACCGCAGAATCACAGAAATGACCCCGCCCCGCCCCTGACCTGCCCGAACACGGCCAAGGGCGGCAGGCAGGCGGCTGCCACAGAAACCCGCAGAACCACCACACAAATACGAGTCCCACCGGGGTCCGCCTATTTCTGTGGGACTTCCCGCGCTTTCTGTGGTGGCCCGCCCCACCGTGCCCAGACCGGTGTTCTCCCAGCTCAGAACGCCCGTCCCGCCTTTCTGCGTATTTCGTGGTTTCTGTGGGCGACTCGCAGAGGAGCGAGCCCTTGAACACCGCTGAGAGCGCCACCGCGCTCACCGACTACGACCAGACCCTTGCCCTCCTGACCGTGGAAGAGGCAGCCCGACGTCTCGGCATCGGCCGGACCCTCTGCTACAGCCTCATCCGCTCCGGACAGCTCGAATCCATCCCCCTTGGCCGTCTGCGGAGGGTCCCCGCCGACGCAATACAGGACTGCGTAACCCGTCTCCGGGCCGCAAACACCCACGCGGCTACTGCCGCCTGAGAGGCCAGATCCATGGAAGAGAAGAAGAAGCGCACCCGCCAGCCCAACGGCCGATCCTCGATCTACCTCGGCAAAGACGGCAAGTGGCACGGCCGCGTCACAGTCGGCATCCGCGACGACGGGAAGCCGGACCGGCGTCATGTCGAACGCAAGACCCGCGCGGAGGTCACCAAGGCCGTCAAGGAACTTGAACAGCAGCGTGATGCGAAGGTGCTCCGTAAGCCTGGTCGGCCGTGGACGGTTGCCATGTGGCTCACGCACTGGGTGGAGAACATCGCACCGCTCGGAGTCAACGAGAACACGATGGTCGGGTACGGGGTCGCAGTGCGGAAGCACCTGATCCCTGGTCTCGGCGCGCACAAGTTGGACCAGCTCAAGCCGGAGCACATCGAGCACCTATACGGCCGAATGATGGCGGCTGGCAGCAAGGCGGGCACGGCGCATCAGGTGCACCGCACTTTCCGGACCGCGCTGAACGAAGCCGTACGGCGGGGGTACCTAGGGCAGAACCCGGTACGGCTGGCTAAGGCGCCCCGTGTACGAGAAGAGGAGATCGAGCCCTTCACGGTCGAAGAGGTTCAACGCCTGCTGCGAGTTGCTGACGATCGGCGCAACTCGGCTCGTTGGGCCGTGGCGCTCGCCCTCGGACTACGGCAAGGGGAAGCCCTCGGTCTCAAGTGGACTGACGTGGACTTGCGCAGGGGAGTCCTCATGGTCCGGCGTAGCAGGCGCCGGCCGCAGTACGCCCACGGCTGTGCCAACAGCGGATCGTCCTGCGGACGCAAGGCCGGGTACTGCCCGCAGCGGCAACGCACCAACCCAGAGACGGCTGACACGAAATCCCGCGCGGGGCGACGCGCGGTGGGTCTTCCGCTCCAACTCGTGGAGCTGTTGAAGAGCCACAGGAAGAGGCAGGAGACCGAGAGGGCAGCGGCCGGTGACCGATGGACCGAGGAAGGATGGCTGTTCGCCACCGAGACCGGCCGGGGTACGTCACCCCGTACCGACTACGACGACTGGAAGGAGCTGTTGCGAGACGCCAAGGTACGGGACGGCAGGCTGCATGATGCTCGGCATACGGCCGCGACGGTCCTTCTGATCCTGGGAGTTTCGGAGCGGGCCGTCATGGGGCTCATGGGCTGGTCCTCCACCGCCATGGCCGCTCGGTATCAACACATGGTCGACACCGTCCGTACAAGCGTGGCTGGGCAGGTTGATGCGCTGCTCTGGGAGCAGCGTCCACGTCCCTGAGTTTTGACGCCCATATGCGGCGCTCGAACAGCAGACACGCCCGGGAAGGCGCCACGACACGCCGTGCGTTGGCACGACATCATCTCGGTGCTGCGTCGGACGTCTGACGCTCGTGGTGAGGACGAAAGCGGCCGGAAAGCCCTGGTCACAGCCGCTCATGGAAGGCGACGTGAAATCACGTTCACCACAACATGTTGGGGGATAACGGGTCCTGAACCACTAGATGTAGTGGTTCGGCTCTGTGGGAACCCGTCCGAACGGCTATGCTTGGCGCAGCCTCATGGTCCGTCAGTTCGACGGGAGGGCTCCTCAATCAGGCCTGGCAGCTATCGACTGAGGGTCCCTCCGCCATGACGTCATGCAAGCCCATTCAGCTACGAAAGAGGCACTCAATGACATCTCATCCCGACCGTACCGGATGGCTGTACTCGCAGGGAAGCGACTGGCTGAACGGCGAGTCACTGAAGCTTTCGGGGGCTGCGGGTGTGTTCATCCTGCTGATCTACGTTGTCGTGCTTGCCGGGAGGTGGGACGTGGCGGCGGCTTTGATCGCGCTCGTCGGCAGCAGCCCCGTAATCATCGTCAGCGTCAATCGTGGTTGCCGGACGACGTTGGTGCGCGCCCGGCCGATCCGCTGATCCTGCCGTCGCTCTAACGGCATCTGAGACGGAAACTGAGACGGGACGCAGCGAAGGGGCAGACCCCAAATGGGTCTGCCCCTTCGCTCATCTGCGGTAGCGGTGGGATTTGAACCCACGGTGACGGGTTACGCCACACTCGCTTTCGAGGCGAGCTCCTTCGGCCGCTCGGACACGCTACCGAGAGAGAGCTTAGCCCAAGGTGGCCCCTGCTCAGAAATCGATAATCCGGCGGTCCCGGAAGAACGCCGTGAGCAGCTCGGAGCACTCCTCGGCGAGCACCCCGTGGATCACTTCCGGGCGGTGGTTGAGACGGCGGTCCCGTACGACGTCCCAGAGCGAGCCCGCCGCGCCCGCCTTCTCGTCGAGCGCCCCGTACACGACGCGGGCCACCCGCGACTGTACGAGCGCGCCCGCGCACATCGTGCACGGCTCCAGCGTCACCACGAGGGTGCAGCCGGTCAGTCGCCAGGAGCCGAGGCTCGCCGCCGCCCGGCGGATCGCCAGGACCTCCGCGTGCGCGGTGGGGTCGCCCGTCAGCTCGCGTTCGTTGTGGCCGGCGGAGAGCACCGAGCCGTCCGGGGACAGCACGACGGCGCCGACCGGCACATCGCCGGCCGGTGCCGTGCGTGCGGCCTGTTCCAGGGCGAGGCGCATCGGCGCCCGCCACGGCTCACGCACCGGGTCGTGCTCCGTCACTAGCGCGCGGTCTCCAGCACCTCGGAGGCGCCCAGCGCGTCCGCGATCTCGGACATGGCGTCGGTCTCCAGCGCCAGCAACTCCGCCTCCGAGAGGCCCAGGTCGGCGAGGATCGCGCGGTCGCCCGCCGGTCCCGCCGGAACCGCCCCGGGTCCGGCCGCGTCGGCGGGGCCGGCGCCCCCGTCCGAGTGCTCCGTGTCCTCCTGCTCTTCAGTCTCGCCGTCCTCGGTACCGTCGAGGTCCAGCGTGTCCAAGGCGTCGGCGAGGTCGTCTTCGTCCCCGCCGAGCAATTCGTCCGTGAGGATCTCCCCGTACGAGGAGCGTGCGGCCATGGCCGCGTCCGAGACGTAGATGCGAGGATCCTCCTCGCCCTCCACGCGGAGCACGCCGAACCAGGCGTCCTCCTGCTCGATGAAGACGAGCACCGTGTCCTCGTCCACCGAGGCTTCGCGGGCCAGATCGGTCAGATCCGACAAGGTTTCCACGTCGTCGAGCTCTGTGTCGCTCGCTTGCCATCCGTCTTCGGTGCGCGCGAGCAGTGCGGCGAAGTACACCGTGACTCTCCCACTGGTCAGAGGTGACGATTCGGCGGTGCGCTGCGCTCTGCCCCGCCCACTACTCGGAATCGTGGCAGAAACCCGGCGATTGCGAGAGGTCTTCCGCCGTTGCGTCGTGCAGGCATTTTTTTGGACCGGGGTGGACGCCTGCCGGGGCGGGGGTGCCGGAGGGCCGTGCGGCGGGCGCCGGCCGATGCCCAAGTGGCCGTCCCGCGACGGCCGGAGGGCCGCCGGGTGACCTGCGCGCGACTACCAGCGGAAGGTCCGCATCCGCATCTGCTGGCGCATCCGGGCCGCGCGGGCCTGCCGAGGTTTCACCCGCTCGCGCAGGGCCTTGGCCTCGTTCAACTCCCGCAGGAACTGCGCACGCCGCCGCCGGCGGGCCGCGTCGCTCCCGTCGGGGGCGGCGTCCGGCGCGGCGTCGGAGGCGCGGTCGGGGTCGCCGTCGGGCTCGGTGCCGGGCGTGGCGTCCGGCTCGGTGCCGGGCGGCCGGTCGCCGTCGCGCTCCTGCGGATTCCGCCGCTGCCGGTCCGGCATCGCCGCCTCACCACCCCACGACTCGGTTGACTGTGACCCCTGTCCGCGTGCCCCATCACCTTCCCTGCGCGCGGGGGATTGATGCCAGCGGGGGCCGTCGGGCGGGCCACGGTTACTGTGGAGGCATGCGGATTCACGTCGTCGACCACCCGTTGGTCGCGCACAAACTCACCACGCTGCGCGACAAGCGCACCGACTCCCCTACCTTCCGACGCCTCGCCGACGAGCTGGTCACGCTGCTCGCGTACGAGGCCACCAGGGACGTGCGCACCGAGCAGGTCGACATCGAGACCCCGGTGACGCCGACCACGGGTGTGAGGCTGTCCTACCCGCGGCCTCTCGTGGTGCCGATCCTCCGGGCCGGTCTCGGCATGCTCGACGGCATGGTGCGGCTGCTGCCGACCGCCGAGGTCGGTTTCCTCGGGATGATCCGTGACGAGGAGACGCTTCAGGCGTCGACGTACGCGAGCCGGATGCCCGAGGACCTCTCGGGGCGGCAGGTGTACGTCCTGGACCCGATGCTCGCCACCGGCGGCACGCTGGTCGCGGCGATCCGTGAGCTGATCAAGCGCGGCGCGGACGACGTGACCGCCGTGGTGCTGCTCGCGGCGCCCGAGGGTGTCGAGGTGATGGAGCGCGAGCTGGCGGGCACGCCGGTCACGGTCGTCACGGCGGCGGTGGACGAGCGGCTGAACGACCGCGGGTACATCGTGCCGGGGCTGGGCGACGCGGGTGACCGCATGTACGGGACGGTCGACTAGGTCGTGTCTTCAAGGTAGCGCCGTCCGCCCGCAGGGCGGGCGGGACTTTGAAGACACGACCTGGAGCCGTAGGACGGCGCGGGTCAGCAGGGGCCGCCGGGTGTGACCCTGGCCAGGGTGGCCAGGGTCCGGTCGGCGTCCTTCTGCACGTTCAGGGTCTTGAAGGCCGTGCCGAGCAGCAGGTCCACGTCCTTGGTCTGCCGGGCGTCGTGCTGGGGCTTGGCGCCCGCCAGCTGGGCGCCGAGCACGGTGAAGGACCCGCCCGCCGCGGCCGGGGCGCCGAGCAGTATCCCCGTGCCGGGGATCTTCTTGTCGAACGCCGCCGGCGCGTTGCCGACCTTGCCGATGACGAAGCCGCGCTTCTTCAGCTCGTCGGCGGTGGTCTTGGCGAGTCCCGCGCGCGGCGTCGCGTTGTAGACGTTGACCTTGATCTGGGCCGGCTTGGGGAGTGTCTTGGCGGTCACGGCCGACGGGGACGGCTCGCAGCCGGGCTCGCGGTTGCGGTCCGAGGCGGTCGTGGTCTTCTTCTTCGTGCCGTCGTCCGCCGTGAACACGTCGATGAGCTGTACGGTCCCCCAGCCGACGAGGCCGAGGGCGACTACCGCGGCGATGGCCGCGAGCACGATCCTGCGGCGGTTACGGGGGCGGCGCATGCGGGGGTACTTGCCACCCGTGATGCGATATTTGCCGCCCAGACCAGGGGGGGTGAGCATGCTCATGGGCGCAGCGTAGTGCGCGTGGGTAGTGATTCCTACTAAATGATCAATAGGTTGGACCTCTGGAGGCCGGAATGCCCCCGAAAGGCTCAGTCCCGGGCCGGTCGAGGGACCGTCAGCCCAGATCCAGTTCGAGCACGCGCGCGTGCAGTACCTGCCGCTGCTGGAGTGCCGCGCGGACGGCGCGGTGCAGTCCGTCCTCCAGATAGAGGTCGCCCTGCCACTTCACGACATGCGCGAAGAGGTCTCCGTAGAAGGTCGAGTCCTCGGCGAGCAGCGTCTCCAGATCCAGTTGGCCCTTGGTGGTGACGAGCTGATCGAGGCGGACCGGGCGCGGCGCTACATCCGCCCACTGCCGGGTGCTTTCCCGGCCGTGGTCGGGATACGGCCGCCCGTTACCGATGCGCTTGAAGATCACACGGAAAGCCTACCGGGCGAGCGCCTCCGGGCGCAGCCATGGCGCGGTGGTGCAAAAGGATGTATATGGTTCAAAGTAGGAGCGGCGTATGAGTGGAACCGCCCCGTCCGGTGACCGCGCCGCCGAAATCGCCTCCTTTAGAGGCTCGGCGAAGCCACGACGCACGGCGGGCGCCGGGGGGACTCGCTCCCCCGGCGCCCGCCATGAGTGGCTGTCAGCCGGTCAGGCCTTCGTCTCGTGCTCGTGGTCGTGCGCGTTCGACGCGCCGACGCCGGTGTCGCCGCCCGTGGTGCGCTCCGTCTTGGCCGCGGCCTGTGCGCCGGCCTTCGCGGTGAGCGGGCTCAGGTCGTGGGCGTAGTGGCCCACGGCGTTGGCGATGACGTCGATGTTGACGTCGAACGCCTCCTTGTTGATGTTGTCCAGGTCGTCGCAGGCCGCGTGGTAGCAGGCGTCGTACGCGACCCCGGCCTCGCCACCGAACTTCGCCGCCTGCGCGTCGGTCTTGATGCCCTCGGCGCCGGTGAACGTTCCCCCGGAGGGGATGCCGACCTCGATGAACGGTCCGTAGTCGGAGCGCCCGCTGAAGTCGGTGCCCTCGTGCGGGTAGTCCTTGCTGTCGAGGAAGTCGGTGATGCCCTTCTCCAGCTGCGCCGAGCCCTCCGGACCCGCGCCCGCGCCCACGCCGTCCGAGTCGTCGCCGTCGTACACGAACTGGCCGAAGTTCGGCGAGGCGATCATGTCGAAGTTCAGATAGAGCTTGATCTGCGCGGCCTGCTCGGGGCTGAGGCCCGTCACGTAGTCCTCGGCGCCCAGCAGTCCGAGCTCCTCGGCCGACCACCACGCGAAGCGCACCTTGTTGGCGGGCTTCTCGCGCGACTTGGCGAGATCCAGGGCGACTTCGAGCAGACCGGCGGAGCCCGACGCGTTGTCGTTGATGCCCGGGCCCGCGGTGACGGAGTCCAGGTGGGAGCCGAGCATCACGGTGTTGGCCGCGTCGCCGCCCTTGGTCTCGGCGATGACGTTGCGGGTGGTGCGCTTCTCCTGGAGCTGACGGATGTCCAGGGAGACCGTCACGGTCCCGGCCGCGGCCTCGGCGGCGAGCTTCGCGCCCTCGGCCTGGGTGACGCCGCCGGTGGGGATCCTGGCCGCCGCCGGGTCGCCCAGGGTGCCGCTGAGGGCGCCCTCGGTGTTGTTCGAGACGATCGCGGCGACCGCGCCCGCGGCGGCCGCCGTCTGCTGCTTCGTGGCGAAGTCGCAGCCGCCGCGCTGGATGAGCGCGATCTTGCCGGTGAAGGCACCGGCGGCGTAGTCGCCGGCCTCGCAGCCGGTGGTCGCGTCGACCGGTACGACGGCGAGGGCGGCCTGAAGACCGCCCTTGGGCGTGGACTTCGTGTACGACATGGCCTTGATCTCGGAGTCGCGCGGCGTGGGCGCGGTCACCTTGAGCGTCTCGGCCTGCGTCTCGATGTACGCGAACTCGAAGCTGTCGTACGAGACGTTGTAGCCGGCCTTCTTGAGGAGGCCGAACACGTACGCGCCGGAGGCGTCGTGGCCGAGCGAGCCCGCGGCGCGGTGGCCGCCGGCGGAGTCGGCGATGTCTTGGAACTTCTTCAGGTGCTTGTACGCGTCCTTGCCGGACGCCTCCTTGACGAGCTTCTTGGAGAGCTTCGCCGCGTCCCTCGCCGGGTCGGGCCTGTTGTGCGCGGAGGCGGAGGATGCGGACAGCAGAAGCGGGGCGGCGAGCGCGGTGGCGGCTGCGACGGCCATGAGTCTGCGGGACGTTGCGTTCACAGGGGTCCTTCCGATGCGAACGAGTGCGGACGAGCGGGAGCTGTGTGAAGTGAGCTACCGAAAGTTAGCGACCTGGGGCGTTGTAGGGAACAGATGTGCCACAAGTCATCTGCTTCCGCCGGGCGCCCCGTCGGCGTCCGTTCAGCTCTCCGACGCCTTCGCCGCCTTGGCGGCGCGCTTGGCCTCCTGCTTGTGCGCGCGGACCCTGGCCAGGGTCTCGGGCCCCGTGATGTCCGCCGCCGAGCGGTACGAGCCCTCGTCGCCGTACGCGCCGGCCGCCGCGCGCCAGCCCTCGGGCCGTACGCCGTACTGCTTGCCGAGCAGCGCGAGGAAGATCTGCGACTTCTGCTTGCCGTAGCCGGGGAGTTCGGTCAGCCGCTTGAGCAGTTCGGCGCCGGTGGCGGCACCTCGCCACACCCCGGCGGCGTCGCCGCCGTACTGCGCGACCAGGAACTGGCAGAGCTGCTGCACGCGCTTGGCCATGGATCCCGGGTAGCGGTGCACGGCGGGCTTCTCCGAGAGCAGCGCGGCGAAGGCCTCGGGGTCGTACGCGGCGATCGCGTGCGCGTCCAGATCGTCACCCCCCATGCGTACGGCGATGGTGTACGGCCCCGAGAAGGCCCACTCCATGGGCACCTGCTGGTCCAGCAGCATGCCGACCAGCGCGGCCAGCGGGCTGCGGCCGAGGAGTTCGTCGGCCTCGGGCCGCTGTGCGATGCGAATCGTCGTGCTCATGGGCCGATGGTGGACCGGGACGCGGAAATTTTCAGGGAGGCCACGCCCTGACGGTGTGTTCATATGACTGTTTTATGGCGCGAATGGCGGTACGGGGCGGGGGGTAGGGCTGGACACGGACAGCTGCCGGAATCCTCCGGAATCCACGGGAAAGGCCGCGCACCAGTGACACAGCCCTTTGAACTGCCGGATTTCTACATGCCTTATCCGGCGCGTATGAATCCATGTCTGGAGGAGGCCAGGGAGCACTCCCGGACGTGGGCACGGGACATGGGGATGCTGGAGGGCTCCGGGGTCTGGGAGCAGAGCGATCTCGACGCCCACGACTACGCGCTGCTGTGCTCGTACACCCATCCCGACTGCACAGGGCCGCAGTTGTCGCTGGTCACGGACTGGTACGTGTGGGTCTTCTTCTTCGACGACCACTTCCTGGAGATCTTCAAGAGAACGCAGGACCGCGAGGGCGGCAAGGCGTATCTCGACCGGCTCGCGGCCTTCATGCCGATGGATCTCGCCGACGGATTTCCCGAGCCGACGAATCCGGTGGAGGCGGGTCTCGCCGATCTCTGGGAGCGCACCGTCCCGTCGATGTCCCTGGACTGGCGGGCGCGGTTCGCCGAGAGCACGGAGAATCTGCTCAACGAATCCCTCTGGGAGCTCGCCAACATCAATGCCGGGCGGATCGCGAATCCCGTCGAGTACATCGAGATGCGCCGCAAGGTCGGCGGGGCGCCGTGGTCGGCCGGGCTCATCGAGTACGCGGCGGGGGCGGAGGTGCCGGCCGGGATCGCCGACTCCCGTCCGATGCGGGTCCTGCGGGACGCGTTCTCCGACGGGGTCCATCTGCGCAACGACCTCTTCTCGTACCAGCGGGAGATCGAGGAGGAGGGCGAGCTGAGCAACGGTGTGCTCGTCCTGGAGACGTTCCTGGGCTGCACGACACAGGAGGCGGCCGACGCGGTCAACGACCTGCTGACGTCGCGCCTCCACCAGTTCGAGAACACGGCGCTGACCGAGCTGGGCCCGCTCTTCGTGGAGAAGGGCATCGATCCGGTCGCGGCGGCGGGGACCCTGGCGTACGTGAAGGGCCTCCAGGACTGGCAGTCCGGCGGCCACGAGTGGCACATGCGCTCCAGCCGGTACATGAACGGCGCGGGGGCGGGCGGTGGCGCCGGGGCGGGGGAGACGGCGGGGCCGCTGTTCTCGCTGACCCCGGTCGGGCGCTGGACGGCGGCGTCGGACTACCTCAAGAGCCTCACCAACGGCGCGCCCACCAGGGCGCGCGGCCACAGCCATGTGCCGTACCAGCGGGTGGGGCCGTCGATCCTGCCCGAGTTCGAGATGCCGTTCGAGGCGGCGCTCAGCCCGTATCTGGAGGCGTCGCGGGAGCACGTCGTGGAATGGGCGGGCCGGATGGGCATCCTGGAGGGGCAGCCGGGCGTCCCCGGCTCGGACGTCTGGGACGAGGACCGGATCCGCCGTATCGACCTCCCGCTCTGCGCGGCCGGCATCCACCCCGACGCCACCCCCGAGGGGCTCGACCTGACCTCGGACTGGCTGGCCTGGGGGACGTACGGCGACGACTTCTTCCCCGCCGTGTACGGCAACACCCGCAATCTGGCGGCGGCGAAGGTCTGCAACGAACGGCTGTCCCTCTTCATGCCGATCGAGACGTCGGCCACCCCGCCACCGCTCAGCGCGCTGGAGCGCGGCCTGGCCGACCTGTGGACGCGTACGGCGGGCCCGATGGACGTGGACGCCCGGCGGGACTTCCGTACGGCCGTCGAGGAGATGACGGCCAGTTGGGTCTGGGAGCTGGCCAACCAGATCCAGAACCGGATCCCGGACCCCGTCGACTACATCGAGATGCGCCGCCAGACCTTCGGCTCCAACATGACGATGAGCCTGTCCCGCATCGGCCACGGCCGGGTGGTGCCGCCGGAGATCTACCGCAGCGGCCCGATGAAGTCCCTGGAGAACGCGGCCCAGGACTACGCGTGCCTGATGAACGACCTCTTCTCGTACCAGAAGGAGATCGAGTTCGAGGGGGAGGTCCACAACGGCGTGCTGGTGGTGCAGTCCTTCTTCAACTGCGACTACCCGACGGGCGTCGCGATCGTCCACGACCTGATGAAGGGCCGCATGCGCCAGTTCCAGCATGTCGCGGCCAACGAACTCCCCGTTCTGTACGACGACTTCGCCCTGGACGACGAGGCGCGCGAGGTTCTCGACGGCTATGTGAGGGAGCTGGAGAACTGGCTCTCCGGCATCCTGGTCTGGCACGCCGGCTGCGACCGCTACAAGGAGGCGGACCTGCTCCACGACCGCGCGGGCATCACCCGCTGGCTTCCCCCGACCCCCAAGGGCCCAGGCACCTCGGCGACACGCATCCGCCTTCCGGCGGCGGTGACGTCGCCGGAGGTGTCACCGGGAGTGTCGCCGGGGGCGCTGACGGAGGTGCTGACGCCGTGAGCGCGCGCGTGACCGGTGACGTCGTCGGACGTGTCGGACGCGTCGGGCCCGTCTGACGTGTCGGGTCCGACGGGCTCACGCTCGCGCGGCGGACGCGGCGGACGCGGCGGACGCGGCGGACGCGGCAGGGGATCGACGAGGTGCCGGACCGGCACATGGAGCTGCCCGTCCCCGCCGACGAGGAGGAATCATGAAGGACACGGCCAGGACGTCGCGACCGCTGGCCGGCCGGGTCGCGCTCGTCGCGGGCGGCACCCGGGGCGGCGGGCGCGGCATCGCGGTCGAACTCGGCGCGGCCGGCGCGACGGTGTACGTCACCGGCCGCAGCAGCTCCGCCGGACGCTCCGACCTGGACCGCCCCGAGACCATCGAGGGGACGGCCGACCTGGTCACCGCCGCCGGTGGGCGCGGCATCGCCGTCCGTACCGATCACAGCAGTGCCGACGACGTACGCGCCCTGGTCGACCGCATCGCCGCCGAGCAGGACGGGCGGCTGGACATCCTCGTCAACTCCGTCTGGGGCGGGGACCCGTTGACCGACTGGGAGCATCCGCTGTGGGAGCAGGACCTGGACGCCGGGTTCCGGCTGCTGCGACAGGCGGTCGACACGCATGTGATCACCAGCCGCTACGCGCTGCCGCTGCTGGTGGCCCGCCGGAGCGGGCTGGTCGTGGAGGTGACGGACGGGAACACCGCCCGCTACCGGGGGACCTTCTTCTACGACCTCGTGAAGTCCTCGGTGATCCGCCTCGCGGTCGCGCAGGCGGCCGAGTTGAAGCCGTACGGTGTCGCCGCCGTCGCGATCACGCCCGGCTTTCTGCGCTCCGAGGCGATGCTGGAGGGCTTCGGCGTCACCGAGGAGACCTGGCGGGACGCGGTGGCCGAGGACCCGAACTTCGCCCACTCGGAGAGTCCGGCGTATCTGGGGCGCGCGGTCGCCGCGCTGGCCGCCGATCCGGACATCATGGCCAAGTCGGGGCGGGCGCTGGCCACGTGGGGGCTGTACGAGGAGTACGGCTTCACGGACGCGGACGGTACGCGGCCGGACTTCGCCGCGCACTGGGCGAGGTCGCTGGTCGCGGAGTTCGGGCCGCTCGGCGAACCGCTGTAGTGGGGAGGTGCGCGGCCGTCAGGCGTGCAGGCGGGCCGCCCGCATCATCAGATAGCGGGTCTCCGGCACACTGAGCGTGCGGTCGGCGGCCAACCGGTAGGCGGCCAGGGCGCCTTCGGTGTCGCCCGCCCTCTCCAGCAGATGGGCCCGCACCGCGTCGAGCCGGTGGTGGCCCGCCAACTCCTTCTCCAGACCCTTGAGTTCCGCGAGTCCGGCCTCCGGGCCGTGCGCCATCGCGACGGCCACCGCCCTGCTCAGCTCGGCCATCGGTTCGGGCCCCGGAGCGCGGCGCAGCAACTCGTCGTAGAGAGCCACGATCTGGAGCCAGTCGGTGTCCTCGGCGCTCGCCGCCTCGTCGTGCAGCGCGGCGACGGCGGCCTGCAACTGGTAGGCCCCGGCGGGTCCTTGGGACAGCGCCTCCTCGACCAGAGCCGTCCCTTCACCGATCGCGGCACGGTCCCAGCGGGAGCGGTCCTGCTCGTCCAGCGGGATGAGTTCGCCGTGCGGTCCCGTGCGGGCCGCGCTCCGCGCCTCCGTGAGCAGCATCAGCGCGAGCAGGCCCGTCACCGCGCCCTCCGTCGGCAGCAGCCGTCGTACCGCCCGGGTCAGCCGGATCGCCTCGTGCGCGAGATCCGCGCGGTGCAACTCGCTGCCGGAGGTGGCCGTATGGCCCTCGTTGAAGATCAGGTAGAGCACCTGGAGCACGGTGGCGAGCCGGCGGTCGCGGTCCTCGGGGCCGGGCTGGAGAAAGGGCACGCCCTTGACCTTCTGCTTCGCCCTGCTGATGCGCTGCGCCATCGTCGCCTCGGGCACCAGATGCGCGCGGGCGATCTCGGCGGTGGTCAGACCGCCGACGGCGCGCAGGGTGAGCGCGGTCCGGCCGGCGGCGGGCAGTTCGGGATGGCAGCAGAGGAAGAGCAGGGTGAGGGTGTCGTCCTCCGAGGGGGCGCGGCTCTCACCGGGCGGCGGCGTGGTGAAGGCGTCCCGGGGGGCGAGCGCGGCGGCGCTCTCCTCGCGCCTGCGCCGCGCCTCCTCGCTGCGGAGCTGGTCGACGAGACGGCGGGAGGCGGTTCTGATCAGCCAGCCGCGGGGGTTGTCGGGCAGGCCGGCGGACGGCCACTGCTGGGCGGCGGCGATGAGCGCTTCCTGTACGGCGTCCTCGGCGAGGTCGAAGTGCCCGTAGCGGCGGACGAGCGCGCCGAGGACCTGCGGCGCGTGCAGGCGCAGCAGGTCCTCGGTCGTGGTGGGGCCGGCCGGTGTGACCGTGCCGTCGTTCGTGGTCTCGCTCGTGCCGTCGTTCACACCGCGTATTACACCCCGTCGTGCCGGGGCGCGCACGGTGTCTCAGCCGTCGGTCTCCGGGCCCTCCTGGATGGGCCGGATGACGACCGGGTAGGACGGGACGCCCTCGGGCTGGGGGCATGCCGCGACGCGCGCGGCGATTTCGGTGACCCGCTCCAGGCTCGCGCAGTCGAGCACCCAGTAGCCGGCCAGCAGCTCCTTCGTCTCGCCGTACGGACCGTCGGTGATCACCGGCTTGCCGTCCTTGTCCGCGCCGACGAAGCGGGTCTGCGAGGGTGCGCCCAGACCGTTCGCGTCGACCAGTTCCCCGGACTCGGCGAGGTCGTCGTTGACCGCTCCCATGAAGGCGAACATCGCTTGCAGGTCCTTCTCGTTCCAGGCCGCGCTGTGCTCCGACGCCTTGCCGCTCATCGCGTCGTAGTCGGCCTGCGAACCCTGGACCATCACCAGATACTTCATGACGTCGCTCCCTGTGCCGTGCTGTCGCCCCTTGTGGGCAACTCTCACAGGGGACGTCGGAGCCGATGACGGCTTCTCGACAGCTCGCGGGATTTTCTTTCGAATCACTCCGTCGGCCCCGGAGGGCGGGGGCGCGGCGGCCGGGCGGGCGATGCGCATAGCGATGTTACGGCGATGCCGAAGAGAGGGGTAGCGTCGCTACGTCGAACATGTTAGCGTTGTTGTTGTCGGAAGGCGAAGACCGCTATCCAGGGAGCACCGTCATGAGCGAGCAGCCGAGCACAGCGCGTCGAGTAGTGATCGTCACCGGCGGGTCCCGCGGGATCGGCCGGGAGAGCGCGGAGCGCCTGGCGGCCGACGGGCACGCCGTCGTTGTCAACTACGCGGGCAATCAGACCGAGGCGCGGGCGGCGGTGGCCGCCATCACCGAGGCGGGCGGGACGGCCATGGCCTTCCGCGCCGACGTGGCCGACGAGGTCGCGGTGTCCGCGCTCTTCGACGCGGCGGAAGAAGCCTTCGGCGGCGTGGACGTCCTCGTGCACGCGGCGGGTGTCATGTCGGTGACTCCGCTGGTCGATACGGAGCTGGACGCGTTGGACCGTATGCACCGCACCAACATCCGCGGCACGTTCGTGGTCGACCAGCAGGCCGCGCGCCGGCTGCGGAGCGGCGGGGCGATCATCAACTTCTCCAGCTCGGTGCTGGGCCTGGCCTTCCCGGGATACACGGCGTACGCGGCGAGCAAGGGCGCGGTCGAGGCGATGACGCTGATCCTGGCGAGGGAGCTGCGCGGACGCGACATCACCGTCAACGCGGTGGCGCCAGGACCGACCGCCACCGCCCTGTTCCTGGACGGCAAGGACGAGGAGACCGTCTCGAAGCTGGCCGCCCAGGCCCCGCTGGAGCGGCTCGGCCGCCCGCAGGACATCGCCGAGGTCGTCTCCTTCCTCGCCGGACCGGCCCGCTGGGTCAACGGCCAGGTCCTGCGTGCCAACGGCGGCATCATCTGACGCGCCGTCCGCCCCTCCGCCCCGTCCGTCCCGTCCGCCGTTTCCGCTGTTTCGTCCGATGATCGAGGAGTGGAGTTCTGTTATGGGTCACACCGCGAAAACCATCGTGATCACAGGTGCCGGTTCCGGCTTCGGAGCGCTCGCCGCGCGCTCCCTCGCCCGCGCGGGGCACACCGTCTACGCCGCGATGCGCGACACCACGGGCCGTAACGCGGACCGGGTCGCCGAGGCGCGGGCGTACGCCACCGGGCACGGAGTGGACCTGCGTACGGTGGACTTGGACGTGCTCTCCCAGGAGTCGGCCGACGCCGCCACCGCCACCGTGCTGGCCGAGGCCGGCGGGCTCGACGTGATCGTGCACAACGCGGGCCACCTGGTCACCGGGCCCACCGAGGCGTTCACGCCGCGGGAGTTGATGGCCGTCTACGACACGAACGTGCTCGGCACCCAGCGCGTCAACAGGGCCGTGCTGCCCCATCTCCGCGCCCAGCGGCGCGGGTTGGTCCTGTGGATAGGGTCCACCTCCAGCCGCGGCGGCACCCCGCCCTATCTCGCGCCGTACTTCGCCGCGAAGGCCGCCATGGACTCCCTCGCCGTCTCGTACGCGGCCGAGCTGGCCCGCTTCGGCATCGAGACCAGCATCGTGGTGCCCGGCTCCTTCACCTCGGGCACCAACCACTTCACCACCGGCGGGCACCCGTCCGAGCAGGACGTCGTCCCCGCCTACGAGGAGCGGTACGCCGGGCTCATGGACCAGGTCGCGCGGCGCCTGGCCGACCTCGCGCCGGCCGGCGCCGACGTGTCACAGGTCGCCGACGCCATCGTCGCCGTCGTGGACGCCCCGTACGGCAGGCGACCGTTCCGGGTCCATGTGGACCCCGCGAACGACGGCTCGGAAGAGGTCAGCCGGGTCGCGGACCGAATACGGGCCGAGTTCCTCACCCGTATCGGCCTGGACGACCTCCTCGCTCCCCACGCCGCCGCGGCTCCCACCGCTCCGGAGGCTCCTCGTGCGTAACAGCGCTACGGGGCCCTTGATACGGTCGTCGGCGATGAGTACACGCGCGCGGATCCTGGAAGTCGCGGCCCGGCTGGTCGCCGAGTCGCCCAACGGGGACGTCTCCACCCGGGCCGTGTGCGACGCCGCGCAGGTGGGTGCCCCGGCGCTCTACCGGCACTTCGGGGACAAGGAAGGGCTGCTGTCCGCCGTCGTGGACTACGGCTTCGACAAGTACCTGGAGACCAAGCGGCAGCGCGCCGCGGCGGACGACCCCATAGAGGATCTGCGCAAGGGCTGGGACAGCCATGTGGAGTTCGCGCTCGACAACCCGAATCTGTACCGGCTGATGTACTCCCCCGCGATGCGTACGCCCCCGGCGGCGGCCCTGGAGTCCCACGAGATCCTCACCAGGGATCTGCGACGGGCGGCGGAGGAGGGCAAGTTGCGGCTGGCGCCCGAGGCGGCGGCCCAGGTCGTCATGTCGGCCAACGTCGGGGTGGCGCTGATGCTCGTCGCCCGTCCCTCGACCTTCACCGACAGGGACACCTCCCGGCGGGTCCGCGACGCCGTGCACGCCA
Organism: Streptomyces panacea; assembly: GCF_040560175.1. Taxonomy (NCBI): domain Bacteria; kingdom Bacillati; phylum Actinomycetota; class Actinomycetes; order Kitasatosporales; family Streptomycetaceae; genus Streptomyces; species Streptomyces panacea. The sequence continues at coordinate 16,245 of NZ_JARJHW010000021.1, read as the reverse complement.
CCGTCTTCACCCCGGACGTGGCGGCGGAGGGCGGCACGGGCACGCGGGCCGCGAACCGGACGCGGTTGCCCGCGGCGGCGGCCCAGTTGAACGTCCTGCTGGGGCGGTCGGCGGAGTCGGGGCTCAGCACCGCGGAAGTGGCCCTGATGACGGAATGGCTGCGCAGGCTCTCCACGACCTCTACGACCTCTACGACCTCTACGACGTCCACCGCGTCCACCGCGTCCACGACCTCTACGACGTCCGAGGACGACACGTAGCCGCCCTCATGCCGGCAGATCCGCGCACGTGTCGGACGTGGGGAGTTCGTCCGCCAGGAATACCGTCTGGGCCATCATCTTGAACCCGGACATCTTTTCGCGGAATGTCTCCACGGACTCCTCCGGGTGCACGGAATCGATCACGGCGTGCTCGCCGACGGCGTTGAACTGGTGGCTCACCCCGCGCGGGATCTGCATGTCCACGAATGAGCAGGGCGGCACGACCAGGTTGTAGCGGGTCCGCTCCACACCCGGCGGGGTGTCGGGCAGCTCGTCCTCGAAGGACCGCAGGGAGAAGGGAGTGACCCCGGAGACGCCCGTGATGTCGAACGGGGAGAGGCTGCTCACCCGGATCCTCGTGTCCGGGCCCGTCATCATCCGCACGAACCGCAGCCCGGTGTGCATATGCATACGGGAGCAGACGCCGCGTTCCTCCACATTGTAGAAATCCATCAGATAGCGATCGGCGAAGAAATCATCGAAGGGCGCTTCGAGCATATAGACGTCGCCCTCCTCGAAAGTCTGGAAGCGTGTTATCCCGTCGCTGTTCGACGTTGTGGCCGATTCGCTTCTCTTCGCGTCTCTCACGACCTTCGTGAAGGCATTCACCACGGCCAGGGCGATGTCTTCGGGGAGTTGCAGTACAGGCGTGACCACATTCCTGGCCGCATCGGTGAATTCGGAGACGTCGTGGACCTCGTTCTCCGCGTTCGCCTCGTGTTTCATTCTTGTATGGGAATTGGACATGTGAATCAAGCTCCGTCGTCTAGGATCTGTCCGGTCGACATAACGAAACCATGTGCTTGTCGGGGCAGTTGGAGGGGGCCGCCGTGATCTGCCCGCACTGTGAGAAGAGCCTTCGGTACAGAGAACGAGGGGGCAGGACCTGCTCGGTCTGCAAGCGCGTCTTCGCGCTCGAACCGAAGGACAACACCTTCCGCCTGCACGACATCCGGATGCGCAAGCTCATCGAGAAGCTCGGCAACGGCGAGGGTCTGCGCTACACGCCCACCCAGCTCTGGTACGCCGCCGCGCGCAACCACACACCCACCCGGGTTGTGGAGTACGGATGCGTCGCCGCCTTCCTCGTCATCCTGACGGCTTTCATCCTGCTGGTGGTCAGCGGCAGCTCCGGGTTCGATCCGGACGTGGTGCGCCCCGCCCTCGTGGTGGGCGTGCTGGTCCTGGCGCTGAGTCTCCTGGTGACGGCGCGGGGTTCCCGGCGCGCGAAGCGGACCGGCACGGTGCGGGTCCCGATGTCGCTCGACGTCTTCCGGACCGCGATCATCGGCCGTTGGGCCGTCGTCCACGGCGGGCCGCCGGCCGGGCTGACGGACGAGAGAAGCGCCCAGTACCCGGTGGTCCCCGGCGTCGGGGAGCCGGGCCCGAGGCTGGCCCTCCTCTGTCCGGACCGTGACGTGCTGGCCTGCCTCACGCTGAACGGCGCGCACAAGACGCACTCGCTCGCGCTGGTGGGGTCGACGGACCAGCTCCGGCACATATCCACCGGCCCGGCCCGGCCCGGCGGACAGGGGGTCGTGGGGATAGTCCTGCACGACGCCAGCCCGGCGGGGCTCGCCTTCGCGTCCGCCGCCAGGGCCGCGCTCGACGGCCGGGTGGTGATCGCCGGGATGCTGCCGCGCACCGTGATGGACAAGGAGAACGCCGTGCGGCTGCGGAAGCCGCTCGATCCCGGGGACCTGGACGCGATACGTCTGTCGTCGTCGGCGCTGACCGCCGCGGAGGCCGACTGGCTGACCCGTGGCTGGTGGTCCCCGCTCGCGGCCGTACCGCCGGCGAAGCTGCTGGCCGTCGTCGCGCGGGCGGTGGACCGGGCGGAGGGGCTGGCCGACCCGGACCTGGGCCGGGCGCGACAGGTCGGCTTCCTCACCTGGCCGACGGCGTCATGAGCGGCGAGGAGCAGGCAGGGCAGACGAGGCATGTGGGGGACGCGATCCTCGACCGTGTGCTGAGGACGGCGGCGGAGAGGGCCGCCGCCCCCGGACAACTCCGTTTCACCGAGCGGCAGTTGTACTACGAGGTGTGCCGGGTGCTGATGCCATGGCACCGGGCGCCCCGGCGTACGCACTTCACCTCGGCCCCCGCGCTGACGTACGACGCGTACCTGGCCGCGCTGCGGCGCCACGGGCCCGGCCCGCTGGACGGCCTGCTGCCGCCCGTCGTGCCGAAGCCCCGGCGGGCGGCCGGACGGCACACACCGGAAGCCGACCTGTTCGACTACGGCCTGCCGAGACTGCTGGTGTGCGAGTCCGACGAGATCGCGGCCATGCTGCGGGCCAACGGCGTGCCGATGGAGTCGGCGTGCCCGGTCTACGGCCCCTCCGAACTGCCCCTCGACCAAGGGGTGTTGAGGATGCTGGCACTGGCGGAGCGGGCGACGGTCTATCTCCTGCACGACGCGAGCGCGCGCGGCCTCACCTTTCCCGCGCGGTTCGTCCGGTCCGTCGACGTACCGGACGGGGTGCGGGTCGTCCCGCTGGGCCTGCGGCCCCGGCAGGCGGGGGCGCTGCATCTGGTGCACGGCCGGGGCCCGGCGTACGCCGCCGTTCCGGCGGCTTTTCCCGCGGCCGGTCCCGGCCCCGGTCAGGGGCTCGCGTTCGAGCTCGGTCGCTGGGAGCGCGACTGGCTGCGGCGCGGCAGATTCGTGGAGGTCGCCGCCGTGAACCCGGCGTCACTGCTCCGTACGGTGCACCGTCTCGTACGGGAAGTACGCACGCCGCGTTCGCAGTTGACCGAGCTTCGTCAGGTACGCAGGGCGGGCTTCCTGAGCTGGCCCACCGCATGAGAGGAACCGCAGTGCCGCAGCCGCAGAGGCGGGAGATCACCTACACCGACGAACTGCTCGCCGACCGCACGGTCCACCGGCGGTATTCGGACGGCGGCCAGGAGTGGCGCGGCGCGGAGGCCGGCGGTCGGGGTGGTCGCGTCGTGCGGTGGCGGGACGAGCGCGGCGGCTCGGGCACCGACGAGCTGCTGGGACGGCGCATCGTCAAGCGTGTCTACGCCGACGGCCGCCGTCCCCTCTACGGCAGGGAGGCCGGCTACGGCCGGACGCTGTGGAGCGACGGGGTGCTCACGGTGAACCGGACGTCGTTCGGCGGCCGGCTGGGCACCGTGCTGGGCGCGGTGACCGCCGGTGCCTTCGTCGGCGCGGCGCTCACCATGCCGCCCGCCTTCCTCTCCCCGGATGAGGAGGAGGAACTGCGCCGCCAGGCCGAGGCGAGCGCGTCGGGCGGCGACGGCGGCAGCGGTGGTGGGGGCGACGGCGGGGACGACGGCGGTTACGGGGACTGGGGTGACGGTTCCGGAGACACCGACGACGACTTCGGCTGAGCCGGGGTGTTCGGGCCCTCTCGGGGCCTACAGGCCACCGGAGTTGAGAAACAGAGAGAAGAGAAGGGGGACGCGATGTCCCGCTGGTGTGCGTGTCTGACCGCCGACGACCCGGCCGGGCAGGTGGCGGCCATGGGCGGCCGTCCAGTGCGGACGCGGGACGGCCGTCACGCGCTCGGCCTGCTCGACGGGCCCGGCGCGGCGACGGGGCCGTACCGGGTGGGCGACGTGCACGCGATCGGCGAGGTCACGCTCCACAACGCGCCCGAACTCCGCTCCCGGCTCGGCGCGGACGGCGCCCCCGGTGACTGCTCCGACGGTGAACTGCTCCTGCGCGCGTATGTCAGGTTCGGCGCCGCCGGACTGGCCGCCGCCGACGGCATGTTCGCGCTCGCCATCGCCGAACGGGACGAACTCGTCCTCGTACGCGACCACATGGGCGCCCGCACCCTCTTCCACGCCCGCGCCGGCACGGGCGACCGGGCCGCATGGGCGGCGTCCACCTCGCTGCGGGCGCTCCAGCGCTGGCCGGCGCTGGACACCGGGCTGCATCTGCCGGCGGTCCGGTCGTTCCTCACCTTCGCGTATCTGCCCGGCAGGGAGACCCTGTTGCGCGGGATCCACGAGGTGCTGCCGGGGCGGTGCGTACGGCTGAAGCCCGACGGGTCCACGGTGGAGGAGACGTACTGGGAGCCGGCCGAGGTGGCCGACGAGCGCCCGGCCGCCGAACACGCTCGGGAGCTGCGCGAGTTGCTGGAGTCCGCCACCGCGCGGCGGCTGCCGGCCGCCGAACCGGTCGGCGTCCTGCTCTCCGGCGGTGTGGACAGCAGCCTGGTCACCGCCCTCGCCGCCAAGCTGCACGACCAGGCCGTCCGGTCGTACTCGATCAGCTTCGGCGGCGACGCCCCGAACGAACTCGCCTACTCCGGGCTGGTCGCCGCCCACTGCCACACCGAGCACCAGGTTCTCACCGTGCCCGGCGAGGCGGTCGCGGCGCGGCTGCCGGAGACCGTCGCGCTGCTCGACAGCCCGGTCGGCGACCCGCTCACCGTGCCCAACCTGATGCTCGCCGAAGCGGTCGCGGCGGACGGCATGAGCGTGGTGCTCAACGGGGAGGGCGGCGACCCGGTCTTCGGCGGCCCCAAGAACCTGCCGATGCTCATCCACGAACTGCACCGCGACGAGCCGGGCGTGGACTCGCGGGCGCGGGCCTACGTCGACTCGTACCGCAAGTGCCACGGCGACCTGCCGGTGCTGCTGACGCCCGGTGCGCTGGCCGAACTGGCGGACGCGCCGCCCGTGACGGACCTGCTGACGCCCTATCTGAGCCAGGGGCGGATGACCGGCCTGCTCAACCAGCTGCTCCACACCAACCTGCGGACCAAGGGCGCCCACCACATCCTCACCAAGGTGGAGCGCATCACCGCCTCCCAAGGGCTGGAGGGCCGCGCCCCGCTGTTCGACCGCGCCGTCGTGGACCACGCGTTCCGGGTGCCGCCCCGGCTGAAGCTCGCCGGGACGAGCGAGAAGTGGATCCTCAAGGAGGCGGTACGGGACCTGCTGCCGCCGACGATCGTGGACCGGCCCAAGAGCGGGATGCGGGTACCGGTCCAGCAGTGGCTGGACGGCCCCCTGCGCGAGCTGGGCCACGACCTGCTGCTCGGCAGGTCGGCGCGTGCCCGTGGCCTGTTCCGTGAGGACACGATCCGGTCCTGGCTACGGAGGGAGGGCACGCTGCTGCCGCGCCAGGGAGGCAAGTTGTGGCTGGTCCTCACGCTGGAGCTGTGGCTGCGTTCGTTCGAGGTCGGGGCCTGAGGGGTCTCCCGAGGAGAACCGCGCCGTGGCGCTCCCGCGCGCCCTGGTGCGGCACAGCCAGCACAGCCGCACAGCCGGCGCTGTCGGACCCGGCACCTATCCTGCCGTGGCATGACCAACTCTCCGATCGGCGCCCCCTCCCACGGCGCCGGTGAACTCGACGCCTGGCGCGGGCTGCTGGCCACCGTGAAGCCGCCGCAGGCCCGTAAGGCCGTACGCGAACTGCTCGTCCGGGGCGCCGGCGCCCCGGCCGTCGACCCCGGGGAGGCCGTCGCGCTCGCCGCGCGGTTCGCCGTCGTCGGGGAGCCGAGCACCGACGTGCTCCTGAAGATGTGGCCCAAGGTCGCCGACCCCGACGGCTTCGCCGAACTGCTCCTCGTGCCCGCCTACGCGCGCGAGAACCGCACCGATCTCAAGGTGAGCAAGGTCCTCCCGGAGGGGCTGCGGCATCTCGCCCCCGTCCTGCGCGCGCTCCATCTCGACCGTTGCTCCGGGCTCACCGACCTGACGCCGCTCGCCGAGTACACCTGGCTCATCAGCCTTGATCTGGGCGGCTGTTCGGGCATCGACGATCTCACGCCGCTCGGTCGGCTCACCGCTCTGGAGAGTCTGCGCCTGCACCGCTGCCGCAAGGTCAAGGACATCGGCCCGCTGCTGAAGCTGCGCGTGCTGCGGCGGCTCGACCTCAGCATGACGGGCGTCCAGTCCGTCGCCGGACTGGGCGCGGCGCTGCCCGGCCTGGAATCCCTCAGCCTCCAGGGATGCCGGGGGCTGCGCGACATCCGCCCGCTCAGCGGCCTGCGCCGGCTGGCCACGCTCGACCTGGGCTGGACCGGGATCAAGGATCTGTCCGCCCTGACGGACGTCGGCGCGATCACCGAGCTGGACCTCACCAGTTGCGCCCACCTCACCACCCTCCAGGGCATCGCGGAGATGCCCCGCCTGCGCGTGCTGCGCATGGACAAGGTCCGCCGCCTCAGGTCGCTGGACGGCCTCGGCCACCACCCGGACGTCACCGAGCTGATCCTCACCGAATGCGACGAACTCCAGGACCTGCGGGCGATAGCGGGCCTGCCCGGCCTCACCACCCTGGAACTCGCCCTCTGTGAACGGCTCACCTCCGTCGCCGGGGTCGAGGCCCTGACCCGCCTCGATCTGCTCAGGGTGCGCGACTGCATGGCGCTGTCCGACTTCTCCTCGCTGGCCGGCGCACCCGCCCCGCGCAGCCTCTTCCTGGCGAACGTCGACGGCGGACCCGATCTCGGGTTCCTGCCCGATCTGCCGGGCCTGCGGGTGCTGGCGCTCGACCGGATCCCCGCCCTGCGTACCCTCGACGGCGCGCCGGACCTTCCCGACCTGCGCGTTCTCGACGTACGCGGCTGCCCCGCACTGACCGATGTCGGCCGGGTCGGCGATCTGCCGGAGCTGCGGCAGGTGTGGATCTTCAGATGCCACCTCCTGCACGACCTGGACGGTCTCGTGGGCCGGGCTCCGCTGACCGAACTGCGGCTGGAGTGGGCCGGACAACTGGAGTCGCTGGGCGCCCTCGTCGACTCGCCCACCCTGCGCCGGCTCAGGATCGAGTGCTGCGACCTGCTGAAGGCGCCCCCGCTGGGACGGATGAAGGCGCTTCGCGAGCTGGAGTTCGCCTATCAGGAGTGGCCGGACTACGACTTCCTGATCGGCAGCACGACGGTGGAGTCGATCAGGGGCTACTCGCTCGGGCTGCGCGACATCTCCGCGCTCGCGAAGCTGCCCGCCCTGAGCAAGATGGACTTCCGGGGCACGTACACCCTCCAGGTCCCCACGCTGGCCCCGCTGTTGGAGATCGGCGGGCTCACGCACCTCGTTCTCACCGGCAATGGCGCCAGGTACGTTCCCGACGGCCGGGAGGTGGTGGCCGAGCTGAGGGCGCGCGGGGTGAGTCCGAGCTCCTTCAGAACCGGCTGAACGGCCACCACGCGCCGTACCCCGCTCTCGGTGTGGTGACCGATCGCGAGGTACGGATGGCGGCTGTCGGGCGAGTCGTGCCGCCGGATGCGGTCCGGGACCGCCCGGATCTCGGACCTGAGCGGCGCCGGAAGCGCCTCCGGCGCCCGCTCACCCACTCACCTGCCCGCCGCGTGTGCTCCCGGAACGCCGTCATGGGCGCGCACGGTCGCACCTCGCGGGGAGTTGTCGCGCGCCGGGGCTCAGCTCTCCTTCGTGGAGTACGAGTGCGCTCCCGTGCCGGCGAGCGCCCCGCCCTCCACGATCAGGTACTCGTCGCGGATCGGGTTCCCGGCGAAGTACGACTCCAGGATCTCCCGTGTGCCGGCCGCGTACCGCGCCTGCGCGGAGAGCGACGAGCCCGAGATGTGCGGCGTCATCGCGTGGTGCGGCATGGTGCGCCACGGGTGGTCGGCCGGGGCCGGCTGCGGGTACCAGACGTCGCCGCCGTAACCCGCGAGCTGACCGCTGCGCAGCGCGCGCTCCACGGCGTCGCGGTCGACGATCTTCGCGCGCGCGGTGTTGATGAGGTACGCGCCCCGCTTCATGGTGCCGATGAGCTTGTCGTCGAACAGGCCCTCGGTCTCCGGGTGCAGCGGCGCGTTGATGGTGACGACATCGACGTGCGGCACCATGGCGGCGGTCGACTCGTGCCAGGTGAGGTTCAGCTCCTGCTCGACGGCCTCCGGCAGGCGGTGGCGGTCGGTGTAGTGGAGCTGGACGTCGAAGGGGGCGAGGCGGCGCAGGACGGCGAGCCCGATGCGGCCGGCCGCGACCGTACCGACGTGCATGCCTTCCAGGTCGTACGAGCGCGAGACGGCGTCCGCGATGTTCCAGCCGCCGTCGAGCACGATCTGGTGCGAGGGGATGAAGTTGCGTACGAGGCCGAGCACCGTCATCACCACGTGCTCGGCGACGCTGATGCTGTTGCAGTACGTCACCTCGGCGACGGTGACGCCGTGCGATATGGCGGCGTCCAGGTCGACATGGTCGGAGCCGATGCCCGCGGTGACGGCGAGCTTCAGGTTCTTGGCGGTGGCGATGCGCTCCGCCGTCAGATAGGCCGGCCAGAACGGCTGGGAGATGACGATGTCCGCGTCGACCAGTTCGCGGTCGAAGACCGATCCCGCGCCTTCCTTGTCGGACGTGACGACGAGGGTGTGGCCGCGGCTCTCCAGGAAGGAACGCAGGCCCAGTTCACCGGAGACGCTGCCCAGCAGATGGCCGGGGGTGAAGTCGGTGCCCTCGGGGGTGGGGGTGGTCTGCCCGCCCGGGTAGTGGTCGATGACCGGGAGGTCGTCGCGGGCGTACGTGGTGGGCTGGCCGTCGGTCGGGTCGTCGTACAGCACACACAGGATCTTCGCCATGACTTGCGGCTCCTCGTCCGTTGCTGCGGGAGTGCTTCGGAAGGTGCCTCTTACGGTGGGTCCTGGCGTCGGCCCTGGCAAAGCGAACTTCTCTATGCCGGGATAGGCGCCGGCTATCGCTCGGTTCGGACGTGCGGGTTCGATCGTGCGGGTTCCCCTGCTCGGGTTCTCGCCCCGGGCTCTATCGCTCGGGCTTCGGCTCCGCCGCTTCGCTCGGCGCGAGATGCGCGTCGAGCAGGCCGTTCAGCACTTCCCGTACGCTCACCCGCCGCGCGGTCTCCAACAGCGCCTTCGCGAGCACCGGTTCGGGGCTGCGGTCGGCGATGACCAGACCCACGCGCGGGCCGTGCGTCGGATGCACCAGCGGGACCACCCGCATCGCCTCGGGGACGCCGAACATGTGCAGCCAGGCGTGCGAGATCACGCTCGACCACCGGCCCGCCGACATGTGCGTGTAGAGACCCGCGACGGTGTCGGTCTCGATGGCCGGGGTGACGTTCGCGCCCTCGGCGGCGAAGTACTCGTCCATGATCCGGCGGTTGCGCATCTGCGGTGACAGCAGGCACAGGGCCAGTCCGGCGACCTCGGCCCAGCGCACCGACCGCTGCCGGGCGAGCGGACTGTCGTGGGGTGTGAGGAGCAGGTACCGCTCCTCGTACAGCGGCGTTCTGCGTACCTGGCGCAGGCTCTCGTCGTCGAGATACGTGAGCGCGATGTCCAGCTCGAACGAGGTCAGCCGCCGCGTGATGTCGCGCGACGACAGTGTCTCCAGCGAGACACGGACCAGGGGGTGCTGCTCGCAGAAAGGCGTGGTCAGCAGGGACGCGGCGGTCAGGGCGGTGGGGATGGCGCCGAGGCGCAGCGTGCCGGTGAGGCCACCGCGCATGACCGACAACTCGTGGTGCAGCGCGTCGCGTTCGGCGAGGATCCGGTGCGCCCAGAGGAGTACCCGCTCGCCCTCCGGGGTCAGCCCTTCGAAGCGCCGGCCGCGTCGGACGATGGGCACGCCCAGCTCGTGCTCCAGCTTGCGTATCGCGGCGGAGAGCGAGGGCTGCGACACGAAGCAGGCGTCGGCGGCCCGCGCGAAGTGCCGCTCGCGGGCGAGCGCGACCAGGTACTCCAGCTGCCGCAACAGCACGACGACCCGCTCCCATCGGCTCCCGGGACCGGCCGCGCGCCGGTCCCGGCCATCCTCACGTACGGGGAGCGGTTCCGGTACGGGGCGGTCGCCGCGGGTCCGGTGCGGGTCGGCGGGCGGAGTTCTCCCCGCACCAGCGCACCAGCGCCGCCGCCGCCTCCCGCGTGCCGCCGTGGCCGAATCGCTCCGTCAGCGCCCGCGCCCCGCCGGGTACGAGGCCAAGTCCGGCCGTGGCCTTGGCCACTTGGTCCGCCAGCCGGTCCCGCAGGGCAGGCAGGGACGGCTCGGACGAGAGGCGGCGCACCACGTCCACGATCGCCTTCGTCAGCGCCTCCGGGGTGGCTGGCCGCGGTGCGCCGTAGTCGGCGGGGCCGCCCACGTCCGGCCAGTCCACCCGGGCGTCGCAGCAGCCGTGTTCGGTGAGGAGGCGGGCCTGGAGATGGTGGGTCTCGTTGGCGGACGGCAGCCACAGGGTCGGTACGCCGGTCGCCGCCGAGTCGTAGATGTTGCCGAGGCCCGGGGTCATGCACGCGTACGCGGCGCCGCTCATCAGGTCGAGCACGGTGTCGCGGTCGGCGGTACGGACGGCGGGGTCGCCGAGCGCCTCGGCGACCCCGCGGCTCGTCGTGACGACGACCGGCCGGCCGGCGGGCTGCGCGGACCGTACGGCGTCCAGCATCAGCCGCGCGTACGCGACGGCGTCGGACCGCTGCCAGTACGGGTTCTGGAGACCGCCCAGGTTGAGCAGGACGTGCCGGCGCCGGCCGGTCCCCGGGCGCTCGGGCCGCCAGATCTGCCGGGGCGGCAGGAGCGGGATGATCGGCGGCACGATCACGGCGTTCCGCCGGAGCGCCGGGTCCGCCGCGATCCGCTCCCGGACCCCGAAGAAGTCCTGCGCGATGTACAGCGCGGCGTCCCCGGCGACCGCCGGGATCTCGGGCCAGAACCAGGTGAGCGCGTCGTACACCGCCACCTCCAGCCCGGCGCAGCGGGCCAGTTCGGCCTCGGCGAAGTCCATGGCCGTGACGAACAGGTCGTAGCGGGGCGCCAGTCGGCGCAGCGACGCCAGCCGTTCCTCGTCGGACAGGCCGGTGGTCCCGTACACCGCCCGGTACGGCGGCCGGTGCTGGAGGTCGAGCGTGTGCCCACCCCCGAAGTACGCCAACTCCTCGCAGAAAGGGGCCAGTTCGCGGGCGAGGATCGCCGTCGCGGCCGGTGGCCCGAAGCCGAAGGACTGGGCGTTCAGCAGGAGGCGCGGCCTGGCCGCGCCGCCGGTGTCGTCTGCCATGTCGGCCACCCCCTGGGATACGGATCGGTGCGATCGGCGCGGTTGTCGCTCCCCTCGCACGATACTGGACATGGCTACTCTGGGTGGAAACGTGATGACGCTGCGGCGTTACGCCGATTCTGGTCTGGAGCGCGATGGACACGGTGGACACCCCGACCGAGACCGAGGCGGAGGCGCTGGTCGGCACGCTGGCGGTGCCCGGCGCGGTCCTGCACTACGAGGTACGGGGCAGCGGACCGCTCCTGCTGCTCATGGGCGGCGGAAACTCCGACGCCGCCGTCTTCGACCGCCTGGCCGCCCACTTCGCCGTCGACCACCGCGTCCTCACCTTCGACCCGCGCGGCAACTCCCGCAGCCCGCTCGACGGCCCCCCGGTCGACCAGCGCGTCGAGGTCCACGCCGACGACGCGGAACGCCTGCTCGACCTGGTGGCCGAACCCGACGAGCCGGTCCGGGTCTTCGGCAGCTGCTCGGGCGGGCTCATCGCGCTCCAGCTCGCCCTCCAGCTCGCGCAGCGACTCGCCGACCCGCGACCGGGCCGGCTACCGGCGCGGATCGCCGCGCTGGTCGTCCACGAGCCGCCCGCCTTCGGGCTGTTGCCGGACGCCGTGGAGCGGCTGGCCTTCATCGACGCCGTCCACGCCACGTACCGCCGCGAGGGGATCCCGGCGGCGATGGAGCAGTTCAGCGCGGTCTTCGGCGGCCGTCCCGCGCCGGTGCTGCCCGAGGCGAACGACAACACGGACTTCTTCCTCGCCCATGTGATGCGGCCGTTCACACGTTTCGTACCCGACTTCGCCGCGCTCGCCCCGCTGGCCGGGCGCGTGGCGGTGGCCGGCGGCGAGGACTCGCGCACGCACGACGTGCACCGCCCGGCCGTCGCCCTCGCGGAGCGCCTCGGCAAGGAGCTGGTGATGTTCCCCGGCGGTCACGTCGGATACGCGAAGTGGCCGGACGAATTCGGCCTGCTCCTGCGGGAGGTACTGGCGGAGTCGGCTGCGCGATCGGCGCGGTGATCGGTGCGGTGATCGGGGTGTGAGCCCGGCCGACCTCGCCGAGCGCACGCTCGCCCCGGCACTGGGCGCGCTCGCCGACCGCGAGAGCGGCGCGGAACTGACGGTGGTCTTCCGGCTGGACGGCACTCCGGGGCCGCTGCCGGAACGGGTGGAGGCGGCGCTGCTGCGTATCGCGCAGGGCGCGTTGGCCAACGTACGCGAGCACGCGGGGGCGACGCGGGCCGCGCTGACCCTGACCTGCCTGGACGAGCAGATCTCGCTGGACATCGCCGACGACGGCCGCGGCTTCGCTCCCGCGCCCGCTTCTGGGCCTGCTCCTGCTTCTGGACCTGCTCCCGCTTCTGGACCTGCTCCCGCTTCTGGGCCCGCTTCCGTGGCGGCCAGCCCGGGGCGCGGGCACGGGCTGCCCGCCATGCGTGTGCGGGCGCGGCAGTTGGGCGGCACGCTCACCGTGGAGTCCGAGCCGGGGGAGGGCACGGTGGTGTCGGTGGCCGTTCCCCTCGTATCCGTGATCGACAGTCCCCGAGAGGCGGTGTCATGACCGCGCCCGAGACCACAACTCCCGTACGGCTGCTGCTCTGCGACGACCACGCGGTCGTACGCGCCGGTCTGCGCGCGCTGTTGTCCAGCACCGACGGCACCGACGGCACCGACGGCATCGAGGTGGTCGGCGAGGCGGGCAGCGGCGAGGAGGCGCTGGCGACGGCCGCGCGCGTACGGCCCGACATCGTACTGATGGACCTCCAGCTCGGCGACGGCATGGACGGCGTGGTGGCCACCGGGCGGCTGCTCGCGGGAGAGGCGTACGGGCCGGTGGGCGGGGGCCGGCCGCGCGTGCTGGTCCTGACGATGTTCGACGCGGACGCCGACATCACCCGCGCCATCGAGGCGGGCGCCACGGGGTACCTGCTCAAGGCGGAGCAGCCGGACGAACTCTTCGCCGCCATCCGCGGCGCGGCATCCGGCCGCACCGCGCTCTCGGCGCCCGTCGCGGACCGGGTCCTGGCCCAACTGCGCAGCCCGCGGCCCACCTTGTCCGAACGGGAACTGGACATACTCCAGCAGCTGGCGCGCGGCCTGGGCAACCGTGACATCGCCCGCGCGCTCCTCATCAGCGAGGCGACGGTGAAGACCCATCTGGGCCGGATCTACGGCAAGTTGGGGGTCGAGACCCGGTCGGGGGCGGTGGCACTGGCGAAGGAGCGGCGGTTGCTCCCTTGAGCCGGGCGGCAGTCGGTGGTCAGCGGTCGACCGTCCACGCCGCGTCGGCCGGCGGCCCGCCCGTGGCGAGGACATGGCCGACGATCCGAAGCGCCTCACCGAGAGGCACGGTGTCCTCATCGGGATACGTGTCGCTCTGCCCGTTCGCGAGCACGAACCCGTCGCTCCCGCCGTCGGCCCCCGGATCCGTGGCGTGCGCGCCCGGATCCCCCTCGCCGTCGAGGAGCACGACCATCGCCCGCTCGGAGTTGCTGACGACCGCGAGCGACCGCCCGCCCGAAGAGACCAGCCACGACTCAAGAGCCCCGCCGGCGATCCTGCTCCGCAGCAGATCGACTGCCACGCCGGGAGTCACCGGCCCCTCGGATCCGTCCGCGAACACCCACGACTCGGCCACGCTCACGCCGTCGCCAGAGCCCGCGCGCCGACCGTGTCCAGCAGCGCGCCCCGGTCGAACTCCGCGTCGAAGCCCGCGGCCCCCGCCGTCCCCAGCGCCTCGCGCGCCACCGCCGACACACGGTCCACGTCCCCGCGTTCGGCGGGCGGCAGTGGCGCGCGGACGGAGTCCCGGGCCGCCGCCGCCATGCCCAGCAGCCTCGCGGAGTCCCCGTACCGGCCGGCCGCTGCCCGCGCGCCGGCCAGCCCCTCCACCGCCAGGGCCACGGCTCTGGGGTCGCCGAGTTCGCGTGCGATGTCGAAGCCTTCCAGGTGCAGGGTGCGGGCGGCCTCCGCGTCGCCCCGGAGTTCGGCGACGAAGCCGAGTTCCGCCAGCGCCAGCGTGATGCCGGGGCCGTAGTCCACCTCGCGGAACCAGGCCAGCAGCCCGCGCATATGGTGCTCGGCCAGGTCGTGGTCGCCCTCCTGGCGTGCGCCGAGTCCGAGCCCGAGCTCGGCGTCCACCTCTCCCGACCTGAAGTTCTGTTCGCGCGCCAGCTTGAGGGCGCGCCCGTGGCACGCGCGGGCCTGCGCGTGATCGCCGGTGAGGAGATGGAGCCTGCCCAGGCCACACAGCCGTTTGGCGGCCTCGGTCCACAGCCCGAGCTGTTCGGCGATGGCCAGCCCGTCGCGCTGGAGACGGGCGGCGTGCTCGTAGTCGCCGGTGATCTGGCTCAGCGCCGCCAGCGGGAACACGGTCTGGAGCCGTCCCCACCGGTCACCGGTCTCCTCGAAGAGCCGTGCGCTCCGTTCGCCGTCGCGCCGGACGGCGTCGAGGTCGCCGCGGGCCATGGCGTGCCGGGCCCGTACGCTCAGGGCCGCCGCCGTACCCCAGGGGTCGCCGATGGCGTGGAACGCGTCCAGGGACCGGTTCACCAGGCTCTCCCCGGTGGCCACGTCACCGGATCCCATCTGCGCGAAGCCCAGGAACCACAGGGCCGTGGCACGGCCGAGGGGGTCGTCGATCCACTCCGTCCCCTCCGTGCTCTCGTACGCCGCCAGGACCGCGTCCCCGGAATTCCCGGACTCGCCTTGCAGCAGGCCGATACCCGCCCGCCACGCCGTCGCCAGGGCGCGATCGGGCGAGGGCGAGGGTGCGGGTGCGGGGAAGGCCGCGAGCGCCGCGTCCAGGAACCGCCGGGCCTCGGCCGGTCGCCCGCGCAGCACCCAGTACCAGGCCAGCGCGTTCACCGTACGCAACGCCCTTTCGCCCGCCCCGTGCCGTACGGCGAAATCGAGCGCGCTCCGTAGGTTGGCCGCCTCCGCGTCCAGCCGCTCCAGCCAGCGCTGTTGCTCGGGCCCCCGAAGCAACGGCCCCGCGTGGACGGCGAGTTCGCCGTAGTACCGGCTGTGCTGCTCCAGTACGGCGTCGAACTCGCCTGCCACGCACAGCTGTTCGACGCAGTACTCCTTGACCGACTCCAGCAGCCGGTAGCGGGGACCCTCCGGCCGGTCGGACAGCACGACCAGCGACCGTTCCACCAGGCGGGCGAGCAGCTCGAAGACATCGGTGGACCGCACGTCGCCCCCCGCGCAGACCGTCTCGGCCGCCTCCGGGGCGCAACTCCCGCTGTGAACGGCCAGTCTGCGCAGCACGACGCGCTCGGCCGCCGTCAGCAGCCCCCAACTCCAGTCGATCACCGCGCGCAGGGTCCGCTGACGGTCGGGGGCGTTCCGTGGCCCGACGGCCAGCAGTGCGAACCGGTCGTCCAGCCGGGCGACAAGACCGTGTACGCCTATGGTCCGCACGCGCGACGCGGCGAGTTCCAGTGCCAGCGGGATGCCGTCGAGGCGGCGGCACAGCTCGGCGACCGCCTCGGCCTCGGCGACGTCCCCGCTCCCGCTCCCGGCGTGGGCGGTGAACAGCGCGACCGCGCTCGGCAGGGGGAGCGGCGGTACCGGCCACACCCGCTCGCCGTTGATGGTGAGCGGTTCCTGACTGGTCGTCAGCACAGTCAGGCCGGGTGTGTCCGGGAGCAGCGTGGCGGTCAGCTCGGCGACCGGATCCACGACGTGCTCGCAGTTGTCCAGGACGAGCAGCAGCCGCCGGTCGCGCAGCGCACCGGCCAGCCGACGGGCCGGTGACAGGGCCCCGCCCGCCCCGTCTCCCTCCTGGATGTCCAGGACCCTCATGACGGCCTCGGCCACCGCGTTCACCGCGTCGGGATCGGCCCGAGGGCCCGGCGAAGGCGCGAGCGCGGCCAGTTCCACGAGCCACACACCGTCGGGGTACGCGTCGGAGGACCGCCGGGCGACCTCCACGGCCAGCCGGGTCTTGCCGACTCCGCCGGGGCCGGTGAGGGTGACCAGCCGGGAGGCGCCGAGCAGGTCGAGGACGCCGGCAGCGGCCTCTTCGCGGCCG
>NZ_JARJHW010000209.1:0-12372 GCF_040560175.1 Streptomyces panacea | reverse complement strand
AGACAGGCTCTCGCCAGTGCGCCGGGGCAGCCGTGCCGCCAGCTTTCGCCGGGTGGGCCGGGGCGCCAGCTTTCGCCGGGGCGCCAGGTCGGCCGGGGGCGGCAGCCTTCGCCGAGGCGGCCGGAGAGGGTCCGTCGAGCCCGCGGCCAACGGCTCCAGCCGCGGGCCCGGCCCGATGCCGTGTTCCACTCGGAGCCTCGCGGCGTGGAGCACGCCGGACTCCGGTCCGCCGGGACGGTCAGTTGAGGGCGCGCAGCACGAGCCGGAACGCCGCCCCGAGACCCCGCGCGATCCACCCGAACAAGCCCAGTTCCACCGCCAGTTCACCAACGTCGCTCGCCGTCTCCGCCCGGTCGATCGCCCCGCTACGACACCGTCGACAGGCCCGCGGCCACCGGCGCCTGCGTCCCCCGCACTTCCTGCACGTCCTCATGGGCGCCATTCTCACACCCCACCTCCTTCGAAAATCATGAACCGGCGACATCTCGCCGGGGGCCACCGGGCGATCTCGCCCGGAGAGTCGTCGCCGGTCACGAACGGTCTGGTGAACGTCACCGCAAGTCGCCATCTCGGCACGCCAGGCGGGGACTTGGCGGCCCGCGACAAGGAGAGGCGGGAGGCACGGAGCGCCGGGTAGAGGCCCGCGATCGTGCCGATCGCCGGCGACCACCCCGGCGGCACGGTCCGGGTCGACGTGGGGCCGGGCGGGCTTGAGGTCGTCAATACGGGGCCGGTGGTCGCGCCGGAGACCGTACCGCCGCTGCTGTTCGAGCCGTTCCGCCGTGCTCGGGCCCGGCAGCACGCGCCGGGTGAGGGCGCGGGTCCGGGGCTGTCCGTCGTGGCGTCGGTCGCGCGGGCGCACGGCGGCGAGGGCGAACCCCGGGGGCGGTCTGACGGCCCGGGTCGTGCTCCCGAGGTGCCCCTAAACTCGCCGGTATGACAATCCCCCTCAGTGACGCCGCCCGGAAGATCCTCGACGGCCGCAACCCCGCCGTCCTGTGCACGATCAACCCGGACGGCAGCCCGCAGTCCTCCGTGGTGTGGGTCGGAACCGACGGCGACGACCTGGTCATCTCCTCGGAGGCGGGCCGGCGCAAGGTGACGAACGCGGCCACCGAACCGCGCGTCAGCCTCAGCGTGTTCGACCTGGCCGACCCGCAGCGGTACGTGGAGGTACGCGGCACCGCCACCGTCTCCGAGGACATCGGCAGGCGCACTGCCGTCACACTCGCGGAGAAGTACGCGGGCGCCGGCGCCGGGGAGACGTACCTGGAGCTGCCGCCCGAGGTCGTACGCGTCACGATCCGCGTCACCCCGGACCGGCTCACGGGCAACTCGGCCGCCTGACGGGCCGCTTACGGAGCCGCGGGCCCGCTACGGGGTCAACGCGCCGTCCAGGAACGGCTCTATCGCGGCGCGCCAGGCGTCCGGCTGTGCGTAGTGCACGAGATGGCCGCCGTCGTCCACCTCCGCGTACTGCCCGCGCGGCAGGACCCGCACCATCTCCTGTGCCTCCGCGCGGCCCAACTCGCCGTCCAGGCACCGCACGACCAGCGTGGGGCACCGGACCTGCGCCAGCTCCTCCCAGTGCGCGTCGTGCACCCAGGTCGCGCGTGACGTGAGCATCTGGCTGCGGGAGAAGACCGGCCACCAGCCGTCGGCGCGCTCGGTCATCACCTCGGCGAAGAACTCGCCCCGGCCCGGATTCGGCCGCTCCAGCCACGGGTCGTCCTCGCCGAACCACTTCCGTACGTCGGCGAGCGACGCGAACGGCACGGGCCAGGTGCCGAACCAGTCGTCCCACTCGCGCTGCGACGCCGCCCCCAGCGCGGACGCCCGCATGTCGCAGATGATCAGCGCCCCGACGAGGTCGGGGCGCTTCGCCGCGAGCTGCCAGGCGGTGAGCGCGCCCATGGCGTGGCCGACGAGGGTGACGGGCGCGAGGCCGAGCTGCTCGATCGCCGCCTCGGCGTCCGACACGTACGCCTCGCGGGTGTACGGCGCTTCGGGCGGCTTGTCGCTACGGCCGTGGCCCCGCTGGTCGAGCGCGACCGCCCGATGGCGCCCGGCCAGCCAGCGCGCGGTGGACGCCCAGTGCGAGGCGCGGCCCATCAGGCCGTGGAGCAGAAGCACGCCGGGGGTGCGCCCGGCGCCGGTCCGCTCCTCGGGCTGGGCCGCGAACTCCCAGGCCGCCAGCCGCAGCCCGTCGAATCCGGTCACATCTATGCGCTGCACCATGTGCCCTGGCACCCCCTTCGGTCCTGAGTGGTCGAGTCCGATGGCACCGGCCCGATTCCGTGCCGTTCGGTCGTTGCCGTCCGGTCGTGCCCTTCGGTCGTGCTGTCCTCGTGCGACTCCCTCAGAGTATCGAACCTTCGTTCGAAAACCTGCTTCTCACGCGCAACATCGCTCGTTCGAGTGACCATGGTCAAGGGTTGGCCGAAGCGTCTGAGGGGAGATCTTCTGCGGGAGGCGGACCACTCGGGGATGAGGGTCCGTGGGGACCGACCCTGGGAGCTCGGGGCTCCGGGTCGGGACAGGGGAGGACAGGCCCCGGCGCCGCACAGCGCCGGGGCCCTTAACGTGCGAGGCGGGCGTCGAGGCGTACAGAACATCGGCCGCGGCGGGCACCGGAGGCACCACGGACACCGCAGGGATCACGGGCACCACAGCCACAGCGACAAGCATCAGGCGCACAGTCCCGCTCCCTCCTCGGCCGCGGGACGAGGTCCGCGTCCGCTGCCCTCAGGTCATATGCCCCTGAGCCAGCCTGGCACGCGAATCGCCCGACCGCTGCCATTCCGCCGGGAATTCGTATTCTCCGCTGTCGGAGGAATACTCTCCGCAGCCGCCGACAGGCATGCGCGAGCGGCCCGACGGGCACGACCGGGCCGGCTCCCCGGGCCCCGGAACCAGCTGTCCGGGACCCCGGCGGGACGTCAGTACAACGTCGGCACGACGTCAGGGTGGGATCGGCGCGCGAGGTCAGCGCTTGGCGACGAAGACGTGCGAGGCGACCTCGGAGTCCAGCTCAGCGGCCTCTCCGCTGCTGCCCACGAGCACCCCCCCGACCGGCGACTCCGTCACGCTCACCACGGAGCCGGGCTGCACGCCCGCCCGTCGCAGCGTGTACATCAGCTGGGCGTCGGTCTGGATCGGCTCGCCGATCCGCCGCACCACGACGGTCTTGCCCTCGGTGCCCGGATCCAGATCGGCCAGGCTGACCATGCTCCCGTCGAGGAAGGGATCCGCGATGCTCGTCTCGCCCAGCTCCTCCAGGCCCGGGATGGGATTCCCGTACGGCGACTCCGTCGGGTGCCGCAGCAGCTCCAGCACCCGCCGCTCCACCGCCTCGCTCATCACGTGCTCCCAGCGGCAGGCCTCCGCGTGCACCTGCTCCCACTCC
The DNA here is from genome assembly GCF_040560175.1 of Streptomyces panacea. NCBI lineage: Bacteria > Bacillati > Actinomycetota > Actinomycetes > Kitasatosporales > Streptomycetaceae > Streptomyces > Streptomyces panacea. The sequence goes on along the minus strand of NZ_JARJHW010000209.1, from coordinate 8,966 downwards.
AGGCCGATCACGTCGACCAGCAGACACTCGGCGAGGCGGTGCTTGCGCATCACGCGCGTCGCCAGTCTGCGTCCCTCCTCCGTCAGCTCCAGATGCCGGTCGCCCGCGACCTGCACCAGGCCGTCCCGCTCCATGCGGGCCACGGTCTGGCTGACCGTCGGCCCGCTCTGATCCAGCCGCTCCGCGATCCGGGCGCGCATGGGGACCACACCTTCCTCTTCGAGTTCGAGGATGGTGCGGAGATACATCTCCGTGGTGTCAATCAGTCCGGACATACGTGCCCCTCGATGCTTTGACATGAAAACAACCGTGCGCTGGCCCCTGGCCAATTCTGACGCATCGCGCTGACAACCGTGCCGAGCGGGAAGCCGCCGAAGACGAAGCCGTATTGACACGGTAAAGGTCCAGACCGCAACGTGATCCGCGGCACAGGCGTTCCCGCCCCTGTTCCACCTCTGTTCAGCCCTCTTTTCCGCCTCTTTTCCCGCCCCCTACGGAAGGGTCTCTCGATGAGCGAGAGCACGCTGGCCGGTCAGTTCTTCGGCGCCGCGATCGGTCTGCTGGAGCGCGTACGCGACGAGGAGGCCGCGAACATCGAAGCGGCCGGGAAGGCGATCGCCGAGGCCGTGGCCTCCGGCGGCCGTGTCTTCGCCTTCGGCGCCGGCCACTCCTCGCTCGCCGCACAGGATGTCGTCTACCGGGCGGGCGGTCTCGCCGTCATGAACCTCCTCAACGTGCCGGGCGTGATGGGCGTCGACGTGATGCCCGCGACGCTCGGCTCCGCGCTGGAGCGGGTCGACGGCCTGGCGAGCGCCGTACTGGACTCCAGCCCGGCGAAGTCCGGCGACGTCCTGGTGATCATCTCGCTCTCCGGGCGCAACGCGCTCCCCGTGGAGATGGCGCTGAACGCGCGGGCGCTGGGCCTGAAGGTGATCGGGGTGACGTCGGTGGCGTACGCGACGGAGACGAAGTCCCGCCATGTGTCCGGGACTTACCTCAAGGACCACTGCGACATCGTCCTCGACAGCAAGATCGCGGTGGGCGACGCGGAGCTGTCGGCGGACGGTATCGAGGCACCGTTCGCGCCTGCGTCGACCGTCGTGACGAGCGCGCTGATGCAGGCGATGGTGGCGACGGCGGCGGGCGGCCTGGTCGAGCGCGGCGTCGAACCGCCGCTGCTGCGGTCGGGGAACGTCGACGGCGGGCACGAGTGGAACGGGCGCGTGATGACGGAGTACGGGGACCGGATCTTCTACCGCCACTGAGCGGTTCGCCCTCGCCTCGCCCGGGGCCCGACCCAAGAGTCAGGCCCTACGCCTCCGGCCTCGGCACCGCCCTGAGCAGGTCCAGCGAGGCCGCCATCCGCGCCGTCGCGTCCTCCGCGTACACCGCGTCGGGGCGTTCGAACGGCGGGCGGCTGGCGCCTCGCAGGAAAGTGACCACGCCCAGGGTCCTGCCCCGGCTCCGCAGCACCGTACAGAGCGCGTGCACGGAGTCGGGCGGCCACTGGCGGGAGACCGACCAGGTCGGGGTGGTCGAGGCGCCCGAAGGGGCGCTCGCGCGCACCGAGCCCGTACGGGCCACCGCCTGGAGCGCCGGGTGACCTTCCCGGTAACGCACGGGTATCCCGCCGGCCGTCACCGGCAGGCAGGGCCCGACGGAACCGCCCGGCGTCGCGGCCACCCGTACGAGCCGGGTCGGCGGCAGGTCGCCGGTCGACGTACCCCCGTAGGGAGTCACCGCGGCCGGCTCGCCCAGGACCAGATCGATCAGCGCGTGGTCGGCGAAGCCCACGAGGGCGAAGTCCAGACAGACCGTCGCCGCCTCCATCGGGCTCTCGCACTCGCCCGCGGCCCGCCCCGCGCGATGCAGCTGGCTGGAGCGGAAGCGCAGCTTGTCCGCCTCCTGCGCGGCGATCTTCGCCTCCGTGACGTCCTGGAAGAGCCAGCCGACGCCCAGCGGGACCGGTTCCTCCGCGAGCGGGGATGCCAGCCGGAGGAAGCCGCTGCGCCAGCAGCGCCGCCGCTCGCCCCCGTCCGCCGTGCGCAGCGTCACCCACAGCTCGGCGAGCGCCCTCGGCGCGCCCTCCGCGAGTACGTGCTGGAGGGCGCCCTCCAGCTCCTCCACTCCCTGGACGACGGTCTCGCCCAGGGGCCGCCCGAGCAGGGCCGTACGGCCCGAGCCGAGCGCACGCGCGGCATGCCCGTTCACGACGGTGGGCCGCAGATCCACATCGACCAGGACCACGCCCCACACCGCGTCGTCGAACAGTGCCTCGCTGAGCGCGATGGACCGCTCCAGATCGATCTGCGCGTGCACCTCGCTGAACGCGCAGTACACCCCGGCGGGCCCGCCGTCCGCACCGCGCACGCCGGCGGACTGGGTCCGTACGAGCAGCCGGCTGCCATCCTTGCGCAGCAGCGCGAACTCGTGCACCAGGCGTCCCGGCACGTCCATCGCCGACATCAGCCGCCCGTGCACCTCGTCGGCGTCGGCGCTGCGCACGGCCCAGCCGGCGAATCCGCGCCGGCCCACGGCCTCGTCGGCGGACCAGCCGAGTATCCGCTCGGCCTCGCGGTTCCAGTGTGTGACGACGCCGTGGGCGTCGAACGCGCAGAGAGCCGCGTCCATCCCGTCGAGCAGCGCGGCGAGCAGATCGGCCCCGGGGCCGCCGACCGGGCCGCTCTCGGGACCCGCCGCCTCGGCCGCACCGGATTCCGGTTCGTCCGGGCCGGGCGGGCGGGTGGTCTCACTCCGGGACGCACTCATCCATGGCACCCCCTGCCGGCTGCTCGGTCACACCTACGAACATTCAACTCGAACGTGACCCAGCACACACCTTGTTCCGGAAAATCGTTGCGCGGAGGAAATCCAAATAATCACTTGTGACCCGCGGGACGGGTTCCTAGGGTGGTGAGCACACTAGAAGGGAGGTGGTTCGGAAGTGATTTCAATCCGGACAAGTGAGGTGACTGCGGGCTGACGCCCGTCGTCGCACACGTGCGGTGCCGGTGAACCACCGGCCCAATCCAAGCAGTCACCCGACCCGCGTGCTCGCCGGTAAGTCCGGCCGGCTCCTCCTCGGAGGAACCTGAGCACGCGGGTCGTCTGCGTTCCCGGCCAGGGCGCCGCACCCGTCACGGCCGGGGCGCCGCGCCCGTTACGGCCCGAGCGTCGCGCCCATTACGGGCAGAGCCTCTCCACCCGCCAGCCCGTGGACTCCTTCACGTACCGCAGCCGGTCGTGCAGCCGGTTCTCGTGCCCCTGCCAGAACTCGACCGTCTCCGGGTCGACCCGGACACCGCCCCAGTGCGGCGGCACCGGGACCGGCTCGTCGTCCGGGTAGCGGGCGGCCAGCTTCTCGTACCGCCCGAGCAGCTCCGCGCGCGAGGCGACCGGCGTGGACTGGTCGCTCGCCCAGGCGCCGAGCTGGGAGCCGTGCGGGCGGGTGCGGAAGTACGCCGCCGTCTCCGCGCGGCCGACACGGGACGCCGTACCGGTGACGACGACCTGGAGGCCCAGCCCGTGCCAGGGGAAGAGGAGGCCGACGTACGGGTTCGCCTCGATCTCGCGGCCCTTGCGGGATCCGTAGTTGGTGAAGAAGACGAAGCCCCGCTCGTCGTACCCCTTGAGCAGCACGGTGCGCGACGACGGGCGGCCCTCGGGGGTCGCGGTGGAGACCACCATCGCGTTCGGCTCGTGCAGACCGCCGGCCACCGCGTCCTTGAACCAGCTCGCGAACTGCTCCATGGGCGTGGCGGCGAGATCGGTCTCCAGGAACGCCTCCGCGCGGTACTGCGCGCGCATCAGGGACGGGTCGGGCGCGACGGCCGGGCCGGGGCTCTCGGCGGGGTCGGGGGTCTCGGCGGGCGGAGTGTGAGGCACGCGACCCATCCTCCCGCAATGCCGTGGCCGAGGCATGGTTGATTCGATGTCCGGGCTGGGCAGGACGGTGAGTAACGGATGACCGATCCGGACCGCGAGTCGTACGAGACCGACCGCGGAACCGTGCCGGCTCCGACAACTTCTGACACCGGACCGCGGGCCGTAGGCCGTAAGCCGTCGCCCGGATCAGCCGTACGCTTCCGCGTCCGCCACACCAGAGGAGCCGCCTGATGTCCGATTTCGTACCCGGACTCGAAGGAGTCGTCGCGTTCGAGACAGAGATCGCCGAACCGGACAAGGAGGGCGGCGCCCTCCGCTACCGGGGCGTCGACATCGAGGATCTGGTCGGCCACGTGTCCTACGGGAACGTGTGGGGCCTGCTCGTAGACGGCGCCTTCAACCCGGGACTGCCGCCCGCCGAGCCCTTCCCCATCCCCGTCCACTCCGGCGACATCCGCGTCGACGTGCAGTCGGCACTCGCGATGCTCGCCCCCGTCTGGGGCCTCAAACCGCTGCTCGACACCGATGAGCGGACGGCGCGCGACGAGCTGGCGCGGGCCGCGGTCATGGCACTGTCGTACGTCGCGCAGTCCGCGCGCGGCCAGGGCGTGCCGATGGTGCCGCAGAGCGAGATCGACAAGGCGGAGTCCGTCGTCGAGCGCTTCATGATCCGGTGGCGCGGGGAGCCCGACCCGCGCCATGTGAAGGCGGTCGACGCGTACTGGACGTCGGCGGCCGAGCACGGCATGAACGCGTCGACGTTCACGGCCCGTGTCATCGCCTCGACCGGCGCGGACGTCGCCGCGGCCCTGTCCGGTGCCGTCGGCGCCATGTCCGGGCCGCTGCACGGCGGCGCCCCGTCGCGCGTCCTCGGCATGATCGAGGAGATCGAGCGGATGGGCGACGCGACGGCGTACGTGAAGCAGGCGCTCGACAAGGGCGAGCGCCTGATGGGCTTCGGCCACCGCGTGTACCGGGCGGAGGACCCGCGTGCCCGGGTGCTGCGGCGTACGGCGAAGGAGCTGGACGCGCCGCGTTTCGAGGTCGCCGAGGCGCTGGAGAAGGCGGCGCTGGAGGAGCTGCACGCACGCCGTCCTGACCGGGTGCTGGCGACGAACGTGGAGTTCTGGGCGGCGATCATGCTGGACTTCGCCGAGGTGCCCGCGCACATGTTCACGTCGATGTTCACATGCGCGCGTACGGCGGGCTGGTCGGCGCACATCCTGGAGCAGAAGCGGACGGGGCGGCTGGTACGGCCCTCGGCGCGGTATGTGGGACCGGGCACGCGGGACCCGCGTGAGATCGAGGGGTACGACGACATCGCGTCCTGACCGATAGGTGCCGCTGTCAGGTGCCGGACGGGCTGCCGCTGCCGAGCCCGTCCGGACCGTCGCCGGAGTCGTTGAAGCCGTCGAAGCCGTCGAAGCCGTTGAAGTCGTCGAACGCGTCCGTCACACAGTCCGCGTGGCAGCGGTTCCTCTCGTACCGCTCCCGCAGCGCGCCCGCCGCCGATTCGCGCGACACGGCTCCGTGCCCGAAGTGCTCGGCGGCCACCGTCAGTACGTCGTCCACCCTGATGATCGCCGGTTCGTCGGCCGCCGCCGCGTGGCGGGCCGCCGCGATCGCCATGTCGGCGGACCGGCGCAGATCACGGGGCAGCCGCCGGTATTTGACGTCCCGCGCGCGCACCCGCAGATACGGCTTGCGCACCTGCCCCTTCCAGATCGCCCCGGCCGCCATGAGCACCAGCCCGACCGCGAGGACGGCGTACACATCCTCCACCTCGACCGCCGCCCTTCTCAGCCCAGCACCGTGTCCAGGATCCTCGCCCACTGCGCCACCACCCTGTTCCGCCGCTGGGTGTCGTCCGTCAGCAGCGTGGCCAGCCCCAGACCGCGCGCCATGTCCAGCAGCCCCTGGACCGTCTCGCGTACACCGGGCACCGACTCGTCCGCGCCCAGAAGCTCGACGGTCATACGGTGCGCCTCACGGCCGACCCGGGCTTCGAGTTCGGTGACGCGGGGCCGCAACTGCTCCTCGTCGGCCGCGGCGACCCACAGATGGAGCGCGGCCCGGAACAGCGGCCCGGTGTAGAGCGCGACGACCGCCTCGACCACCTCGCGGCGGCGGGTCGGCCCGGCCGGCGCGAGCGCGCGCAGAGCAGTGGAGCGCTCCTCGGCGACGTACTCGACGGCCGCCGTGAACAGGTCCTCGCGGGTGGGGAAGTGGTGCTGCGCGGCGCCGCGCGACACCCCGGCGCGCTCGGCGACGACGGCGACGGTGGACCCGGCCCAGCCGTGCTCGGCGAGACAGGCGACGGCGGCCTCCAGGAGACGCCGCCGGGTGGCGCGGCTGCGGTCCTGCTTGGGCTCCTTCGAGTCCTTCGAGTCCTTGGAGCCCTGGGGGTCTTCGGGGTTCTCGGAGTCCTTCCGCGCGGCTACCGCACCCATGTGGCGTCCCGCCGTTCGAGGAACGCCGACATTCCCTCGCGGGCCTCGGCCGTCGCGAAGAGCGACGCCGAGCGCTGTACGAGGTCCTCCGCGTACTGGTCGAAGGCCGCCAGCACCGGAGCGGTCAGCAGCTTCTTGGACTCGGCCAGCCCCTGCGGAGACCCCTTGCGCAGGGCGTCGAGAATCGGGGCGAGCGCGGTGTCCACGTCGTCGGCCGCCTGCGTGACGAGCCCGTCGGCCACGGCCTCGGCGGCGCCGAAGGTCTCCCCGGTGAGGTAGTGGCGGGCGGCGGCGCGCGGTGCCATGCGGGGCAGCAGCGGCATCGAGATGACGGCGGGCGCGACCCCGATCCGTACCTCGGTGAAGGCGAAGTCCGAGCCGCTGGAGGCGACCACCATGTCGCAGGCCCCGAGCAGCCCCAGCCCCCCGGCCCGGACATGACCGGTGACACGGGCCACGACGGGCTTGGGGTGCTCGACGATCTGGCGCAGGAGCGCGACGAAGGTGTACGGATTCGGCGGCTCCTTCAGATCGGCGCCCGCGCAGAAGGTGGTACCGGTGTGGCTGAGCACGACGGCCCGTACGGACGGGTCCTCGGCACACCCGGTGAGCGCGTCGCCCAACTCCCCGACGAGCCGCGCCGACAGGGCGTTGCGCTTGGCCGGCGCGTCCATGGTCAAGGTGCTGATGCCGCGCTCGTGCGCGGTCGCGACGAGCGTCACGTGGTCTCCGTCTTCCTTGCGCGGTCCCGTGTGGCGCGCGAGGGTTCAGAGAGTGACAGCGCGCGCCGAATCAATCAAGCGAGCATGCATGATTCCCGTACCGCCACCACGTGAGCGGTGTCAGCCGCAGAAGGCCGCGTCCAGGAGCGCGTCGACGGCGTTGCCGCACACGCGGCCCCCGCACGGACTCGACCGTGTCGACGAGTCACGGTGCGACGGTGGCGATGCACGTCCTCGTGATGCTGCCGATCCGGAGATGGCCGCGGGCCGCGACGGCACGCGCCGTACCCGACTCGGCGAACCGCGACTCGCCGCGATCCGCGCCCTGTTCTCCCGGTGCGCTCGCTTGATTTCGGCCCTCGTCATCAGTTCGTACGACGCGGTCCACGCCGTACGGATGAGCCTGCCGGAGGCGCCGGGGCGGCCAGGAGGGGGCGCGTTGCCGTATCCGGCGGGGGGTTTGTCCCCACCCCCGGCCGCCAATGCGCCCTGCACCAACCGGGCGTCATTCCTTACGGTGGAAAAGTAGATCCACGTATTCTTCTGGAGGCACGTATGGACGCGGCACTGGCCAAGCACCGCAACCCCATCGGCGATGACGGTCACCAGCCGAACCGCCCTCTCCCGCCGCCGCAGCCGACACCACCGCCGCCGGCCCCGGACAAGAAGTAGGTGCGGTGAGCAGTTCAGCGGTGTCGGCTGCCCACACGGAGCGACTCCTTGCCGAGGTGGCCCAACTCGTCGGGCCGCTGCCGCCCGTTCTCGACCGGGCTGTGCGCGCGGTACCGAGGCATCTGTTCCTTCCGTCTGTCATCTGGCTGCGCGACGGGGAGGGCGGCTACCAGCCGTGCGATCGGGGCACAGCCCCGGACGAGTGGCTGAGCGCGGCTTACTCGGACGCGCCGCTCGTCACGCAGCTCACCGACGGAGTGCCGACGTCGTCCGCGTCCATGCCAACCATGGTGCTCCGCATGCTCGCTCTGGCGGACCTGGACCGGGAGTCCGCAGGGCGTCGCGTTCTCGAACTGGGCGCGGGCACCGGGTTCAACGCGGCCCTGCTGTGTCACCTCTGCGGCGATCAGGCCGTCACCACCGTCGAGTTGGACCCCACGCTCGCGGCGGAGGCGGAGCGGAATCTGAAGGCCGTCGGCCACGCGCCGAAGGTGGTACGCGGTGACGCCGGGGCCGGCTGGTCCGCCGGGGCTCCGTACGAGCGGATCATCGCCACCTTCTCGGTCCGCCGGGTCCCGTCGGCCTGGCTGGCACAGACGGAACCGGGCGGCCGCATCGTCACGCCGTGGAACTCCGCCTGGTGCAGCGGTTACGGCACGCTGGGACTGACGACGACACCGGACGGCGGCGGCGAAGGCCGGTTCCACAGCTTCGCCTCGTTCATGCCCATGCAGGAACCTGCCGCGTCGACTGCCGCGCCCGCCGACGGCGGCGGCCTGTCCGAGCATGTGACGTCCTCGGCATTGTCGCCGTGGGCCGTCGCCGGAGGGGATCTGAACGCGGAGTTCCACGTCGGCCTCACCGTTCCCGGGGCCTATTTCGCCTGGGACGCGAGCGGGGAGCACGCTCCCGCACGGCTCGATGTAGCCGACGACACCGGGCCGTCGTGGGCCAGGGTCGACTACGACGGACAGCATGCCGACCGGTTCACCGTCACCCAGGCCGGTCCCCGGCGTCTGTGGGACGAGATCGCTGCCGCGTACGCCCGTTGGGAGAGCCTTGGCCGCCCGAGCGTCGACCGGTACGGGCTCACGGTGAACGCGGCGGGGGCTCAGACGGCATGGGTGGAGGGGGCCGACGGCACCCGCGAACCGGCTTCGCCGGTCGGCGGGGCCGCCACGCACATCTGACGCGTCAGGCGTTCAACGCGCCGTGCTTCACGGCCGAGATGAAGGAT
>NZ_JARJHW010000208.1:0-12488 GCF_040560175.1 Streptomyces panacea | reverse complement strand
ACCCAGGGAAAGGCGGCGAGCCCGCGGCCATCCGGCCGGGAGTGCTCGCGGTCGAGCCGGCGGAGACCGGAACTCTGCTCCACCTGGCCTCCGGCCACCACGTCGTCAGTGCCGCGGCATCCGACACCCACACTCCGCCGGTCAGCAGCCGACCGGTCCTCTTCTCTCGGGAGACAGCATGAGAACAACCAGACTGACGGCGTTGGTGGCCGCCTTGACGGCCGGTACCGTGCTGGCCGCGTGCAGCGGAGGCACCAACGCGAGCGGCAGCACCTCCAAGACCCTGACGATCGCCTCGGTCGACCAGGGATCCGTGGAGGACGTGGTCGCCGCGTTCAAGAAGGCCAATCCGGGCGTCGAGGTGCGCCTGACCACCAGCGGCGCCGACCAGTACCAGCAGCAGATCCGTACGAAACTGGCCTCCGGCACCGCACCGGATGTGATGTCGGTGTGGCCCGGCAACGGCAACCCCGGCGCCACCTACGTTCTGGCCGAACCCGGCTACCTGCTCGACCTGTCCGACCGGCCCTGGGCGCGGAAAATGCCCGCCGCGGTCAAATCCGTCGCCCAGTACGAGGGCAAGACGTACAACGCGGTCTTCGGCCTCAACGGTATCGGCGCCGTCTACAACCAGGACGCCCTGGACAAGGCGGGACTCACCCCACCGGGCACCTGGAGTGAACTCCTGGACTTCTGCCGCGAGGCAGCCGCCAAAAAGACCCCCGCCTTCGCCCTGGGCAACCAGGACAACTGGGTCACCCAGACCGTGCTCTACGCACTCGTCGCCACCACCGTCTACGGCCCCGACCGGAACTTCGACAAGAAGATGCAGGACGGCCGGGCCACCTTCGCCAAGTCCGCATGGACCACCGCACTGGCCAAGTACAAGGAGATGGAGAAGACCGGCTGCTTCCAGAAGAGCCCGCTCAGCACCAGCTACGAGGCCAGCCAGGAACTCGCCGCCGGCGGGAAGACCCTGGGCATCGTCCAGGGCAACTGGATCGTGGCCCTGCTCAAGGGCAAGAACCCGGACGGCAAGTTCGTCCTCAAGGCCCTTCCCGCGAGCGACGATCCCGGCGGGTTCCTCATGCCCGCCGCGGCCGGCATGGGATACGGCGTCAACGCCAAGGCGAAGAACAAGGATCTCGCCCTGAAGTTCGTGGACTTCGTGATGTCTCCCGACGGCATGAGCCTGTTCGCGAAGAAGCAGGGCAGCCTGCCGACGCTCCCCGGCACCGGCCACACCTCGGACCCCGCACTCGCCGAACTCACCACGTTCATCGACGAAGACAGAACCGTGCCGTTCATGGACCAGCTCTGGCCCAACTCCAAGGTGCAGCAGACCATGCTCAGCGGCCTCCAGGAGATGTTCAGCGGCCAGGCCGACGCCGACGACGTGCTCAGGGACATGGACAGCGACTACCGGGCCGGAACCTGACCGGCACGAACCCGCCTCAGCCCCTCCCCGGTACGCCCGGGTGGAGCGTTTCCGATCAGCCCCGGACCGTGGGCGAATACCACCGAACACCGAGCAAGGAGTTCAGCATGCCCGCAGAGCCGCGGAACGGCCTCAGCCGCAGACACCTCATCGGGATCCTCGTAGCCGGTGCGGCCGGTCTGGCGCTGCCTCTGGGAGCCGGCGGCACGGCCGCCGCCCTCGACCACCGTGGCGCGACGGCGCCGACGACGGTCGGTCACCTCAGCGTCAACGGCCGCGAGGACGAGCCCCTCGGTGTGGACGACACCGCACCGAGACTGGGCTGGCGCGTGACGAACGCCCCGAACGGGTGGGCGCAGAGCGCGTATCAGATACGGGCCGCGCACAGTGCTCCGCATCTCGTCCGGGGCCCGTATCTCTGGGACTCCGGCAAGGTCCGCTCGGACGCCCAGACCGACATCCCGTGGAGCGGGCGCGCCCTGACGTCCCGACAGGAGGTGGTGTGGCAGGTGAGGGTGTGGGACAACCGCGGCCGTGTGACTCCGTGGAGCCGGCCCTCTTCGTGGGAGATGGGGCTTCTGAAGCGCGGTGACTGGGGCGAGGCCCGGTGGATCGAGTACCCGGCCCGTGAAGTCGGCGATCCGCTGCCGCTGTTCGCGCGTCCCTTCAAGATCGAGCAGCGGCACGCGGCGGGAGTCGTCAAGGCGAGGCTCTATCTCTCGGGGGTCGGACTGCACCTCGCCCAGCTCAACGGCAAGGCCGTCACCGACGAGGTTCTCGCGCCCGGCAACTCCAACTACCAGCTCTCCACCGAGTATCGCGTGTACGACGTGACGCGCCTGGTGCGCCCTGGTGCCAACACCGTGGGCGTCGAGCTGGGGAACGGGACGGCGCTGGTGACGCGCTCCGTCACCAATCCGGCCACCGGACGTACGGCTCCGTACAGTTGGTGGCAGAGCCAGGTGAAGGGCAGCGGGACCCTGTCCGCGCCGGCCGGGGCCGGGGACACCGTCATCAAGGTGAGCGGTGTGACCGGCTACCACATCGGCGGCACGGTCAACATCGACACGGGTGACGGCGGAGAGCGACTGGAGTCGCGTGAGATCACCGCGATCGGCACGCCAGGCGCGGAGGGGACGGGCATCGGCTTCAAGCCCGGCCTCAAATCCGCCCACCCGACGGGCGTTGCGGTCACCGGCTCGGGAAACTCTCTGGCGAGCACCGACCCCAGCGCGGGCGCCGCTGTGACACCCCGGCTCATCGCCCGCCTGGAGATCACAAGAGCTGACGGTTCTGTCGACACGATCGTCAGCGACCGTGCGTGGAAGACGGCGTTCGGCCCGGCAACGACCGACAACTGGTACTCCGGGACCGACTACGACGCACGCCGCGAACAAGCCGGGTGGGCCGACCCCCGAGCCGACCTCGGTGCGACGGCGAAACGCCGCGACGGCTCACCCGTCGGATGGATCCACGCGGGCATCGCGCCGCCCCCCAACCTGACGACGGAACTCGTCTGGCGTGCCGGCGAACCGGTAAGAGTGGTCGACCGGATCCGCCCGGTCGGCCTCACCGAGCCCCGCCCCGGCGTATGGGTCTTCGACTTCGGCCAGAACTTCGCCGGCCGGCCCGAACTCACCCTCGACCGGTCCGTACCGGCAGGCACCACGGTCACGATGCGGCCGGCGGAGTCGCTGGCCGCCGACGGCACCGTCAGCCAGGCGTCCATCATGGGCGGCGGCGCCGGCCGCGGCACCGACGTGTTCGCCACGTACACCGCGCGCGGCGACCGCGACGGCGAGAGCTGGCACCCCGAACTCAACTACTTCGGCATGCAATGGGTCCAGGTCACCGGCCTCCCCGAAGGCTACAAGCCGAGCATCAGGACGCTCACCGGCCTGCAACTCCACGCGGACACGCCGGCCGCAGGCACCTTCACCACGTCCAACGCGCGGATCAACCGCATCCACCGCATGGCCCGCTACTCCGTCATGAGCAACATGATGTCCACGTTCACCGACTGCCCCGGCCGCGAGAAACTGGCCTATCCCGCCGACTACCTCCAGCCCTTCAGCTCGCTGCACCGCCACTTCGGCTACGCCGCCTACCTGCGCACGATGCAACGCCACCTCGCGGAAGGCCAGTCCAGAGCCGGAGACAACATCGGCAACGTCGCGCTGAAGGCCCCCGTCTACGACTGGGGCTACACCGGCAGGTTCGGCGACGAGATCAACTGGGGGAACGGGATCGTCCTGACGCCGTGGTACCTGTACGAGACGTACGGCGACACCCGGACGATGGCGAGCTATTACTCCCAGATGCAGGCGTTCCTGACGTACATCAGAACGCGGAAGGCCGGTACGGGCGCCAACGCGTTCATCGTGGATGCCGCGCTGGCTGACTGGATCGCGGCCGAGCCCACCTCGGGCCGGATTACCGGAACGTGGGGGTATCACCAGATCGCCGACCGCATGGCGAAGATGGCCGCTCTCTTGGGGCGGCACGCCGACGCGGAGGAGTATCGCGCTCTCGCCGACCACATCAAGACCGCGTTCAACGACGTGTTCTTCAACACGGCACTGGGCCGCTACACCAGCGAAGGCAACCTCGGCACCGCCGGCGCGACACAGGCCGCGCAGGCACTCGCGCTCGACGAAGGACTGGTACCCGACAGCGAGCGCGAGCGGGTCCTCGGCGCACTCGTCGAACTCGTCGAGAACTTCCACCCATTCGGAGGCGGCCCGCACTTCGGCGGCGGCACCATCGGACTCGCGCCGACCGTACGAGCACTCACGGCCGCCGGCCGTGACGACGTGCTGTGGAAGGTCCTCCAGGAGGACACCCGGCCAAGCTACGGGTACTTCATGGCCCCCACCACGGCCAACCCCGGGGGCCTCACCACCATCCCCGAGCAGTGGGACATGGGGAACTCCAAGAACCATGTGATCCTCCTTCAGATCGAGGAGTGGTTCCACAGCGCGCTCGTCGGAATCCGCCAGGCACCCGGCTCCGCCGGCTACCGCGAGCTCGTCATCGACCCACGCGTCGCGGGCGATCTCACGCACGCCGAAGGCAGCTACCGGACCCCGTACGGCGAGGCCGCATCCAAGTGGACCCTCAAGGGCGACACCTTCCGCCTGACAGTCACCGTGCCGCCGAACACCACGGCCGAAGTGAGGTTGCCCAAGGGGGTCGTCCGGCCGTACGAAGGCCCGGACGGGGCCACACCCCAGGACACCGCCGGGGACCGCCCCATCTACAACGTGCCCTCCGGTACGTACAGCTTCACCGTACGAGACGTACCCAGCACAACGTAATCATCGGTCTCGCGGCCGATGAACTCCCCCTGGCTCGTCGCCGTTGGATCGGCTCCCGCCGGTCTCGCGGACCGAGTCCGCGAATCGGGGACCTTCGAGGTCGAGGCCCGTGGCGGGGACCGCGCTGTCGGTGCCGGAATCGGCACCGGGAGCAGCGGGACGACGTGCTCGTCGGATCCCGGGTCATTCGGCGGGTGCGTAGATCACGATCCAGTGGTCCCGTTCGGCGTCGTGGAGCATCTCGCTCTGGAAGGTGAGCAGTCCTCGGGTCGGGTGGCGCAGGTGTTTCACGGCGGACCGCCCTGCTGTGACCTCGCCTTGTGCCCAGTGGCTCCGGAAGGTGGCGCTGGTGGCCGAGAGTTCCGTGAACAGGGACCGGAGGTACTGGTCGTTGGGGTATCGGCCCATCGCCGAGCGGAGTTCCGCCGTGGCCCACCGGGTGTACCGGTGGGCTCCGTCGTCTCCGAGGATGCGGCGGGCCGTGGGCGTGAAGCCATGGTGGACGATGTTGCGACGGTACCGACCCGCGCCGGCGAGGGGCCCGAGGAGTTCGGTGGCGGCGGCGTTGCGCGCCATCACGTCCAGGCGTCCGTTGTGGACGGTGACGGGGAGGGTGTCGTCGAGGCCGCGCAGCAGTCGGAGGAGCCCTGGCCGGATCTCGCTGTCAGGGGCGAGCGGCTCGGGGGGCAGCTCGCCGGCGAGTCGGAAGAGGTGATCGCGCTCGGCGGCTGTGAGGCCGAGGGCGCGTGCCAGTGCGGTGAGGATCTCCCGCGACGGTCGTGGCGCCCGCCCCTGCTCCAGGCGGGTGTAGTACTCGACGGAGATCCCGGCGGCCTCGGCCAGTTCCTGTCGTCGCAGCCCCGGGACCCGTCGCCGTGGCGGCGGCCGGTCGGCCGGCTGCTTGGGAGGTGCCATCATGGCGCGCTGATGACGCAGGTACTTCCCGAAGTCCGCCCTGTTCGTCGTCGGCATGAACAGCATTCTGCCATCGGCCGTCGGTTGACTGGCCCTCCCAGTACCAGGTTTGAGGGGGTCTTCCCCGTCTGTCGAAGATCGCGCACGGTTGTCGTGGAGCGCGACGTGTGTCGGGTGGCACGAGCGTTTCTCCACCGCACCCGCATCAGACTAAGGAGGGTCCTCGTGCCCACGAACCGCATCGCTCTCATCACCGGAGCCAACCAGGGCATCGGCAAGCAGGTCGCGAAGGAGCTGGTCTCCGACGGCGTCACCGTGTTCGTCGGGTCCCGCGACCTCGCCCGCGGCGAGGCGGCGGCCGCCGAGATCGGCGACGGTGCCACCGCGCTCCGGATCGACGTGACCGACGCGGCGTCGATCGCCTCGGCCGCCGAGCGGATCGGTGAGGAGGCAGGTCGGCTCGACCTGCTCGTCAACAACGCCGCCATCTCCACCACCCGCGCCGACGTCGGCGGCATGGCCGAACTCCGCGCCTTGTCGGAGCCGAGCATCGCCCCGCTGGAGGAGGTGCGGGCCGTCTGGGAGGTGAACGTCTTCGGCGCGCTGGCGGTGTACCAGGCCATGCTGCCACTGCTTCGCAAGTCGTCGGACGCGCGAATCGTGAACGTCACGAGCGCACTTGGCTCGCTGACGAACGCTGCCGACCCGGCCTTCGCGTACCGCTCGACCTTCGAGCCGGTCTACTCCGCGTCCAAGACGGCGCTCAACGCCGTGACGCTGTCGATGATGATGGAGCTGGAAGCGACCGACATCAAGGTCAACCTCGTCTCGCCGGGGTTCGCGAACACCTCACTGGTCAACTTCGAGGGGACGGAGTCGGTCGAGGACGCCGCCCGCGAGGTGGTGCGCGTCGCCCGCCTCGGACCGAACGGGCCGACCGGCACCTTCACCCTCTGGGAAGGCGTGGACGTCCCGTGGTGATCGACCGGCAAGGTGACCTGACAACCTGACCGCCACCCGACTCGATCCGCGTGTGGACGTACGCACTCTTCCCGACGCGCTGCGGCAGCGCGGCGACAGACAGCCCGACGACACGGCCTATGTCTTCCTGCACCACGGCGAGGAACCGCTCCGCTGTCACCCGGCGCCAGGTTCATGCCCTGGGCGATCGAGGCGATCATCTGCTCGGACGGCCGGGGGCCGCGTTCGCGTTCGCGTCGTGCGTAGGGCTCGGTCGACATGTGGCACAGGTGCGCGACTTCCTCGCGCCGCAGCCCGCTGGTCCGGCGTCGTCGCCCCCGTACGAGGCCGACGTCCTCGGGTTGCAGGGACTCCCGGCGGTGGCGCAGGAACTCGGCCAGTCCGGTTCTATCGATCAACGTTGCTTTCCACGGTTCCCGGGCACGACTCGTCCTGCCGGCCTTGGCGGGCGGACATTGTCGGTGGTGAGGGTGATGGCCTGCTGCCTCACCGACCCGCCGGACAACGAGAGCCGACCTGAGCCGGACACACCACGGGTCCGGGGAATCAGGCGTGACGTCCCCGGGGTCCGGTACGGGCTCGCGCTGTCCAACGACCGTGTCTCCCCGGCGTCACGTCGTGGCCGGCTCCGGCACTTCGACGCACTCAGCGACCTTGCGTGCTATCGCGGCCACTTGTGGCGGGAGGTAGCGGTCCAGGGGATCGACGTCCTCGCAGACCTTGGCTCGGAGCCCATGCAGGCACGCCTCGGTGAACCGCCGTTGCTCATCGAGCCGGGCACGGCCGCCGTGAGGTCCGCCGTTTCAAGGTCTACACCGTCCGGCCCGGCCCGTTCTTCCCCCACGCCGTCGAGGCCATGGAGATCAAGCGCCGCCGCACCCACCGCAAGACCGGCAAGGTCGAGACGAAGACCGTCTACGCGGTCACCGGCCTCCCACCCGAGCAGGCCGGCCCAGAACAACTCGCCGAACTCGTGCGGAAACACTGGTCAGTTGAGGCCCCGCACCACGTCAGAGACGTGACCTACGGCGAGGACGCCTCACGAGTACGCACCGGTACAACACCCCGCGCCATGGCCACCCCGCGCAACCTCACCATCGGACTCACACCCCCGGCACGCGACCGCCACGCTCCAGCTCACAGCCTGAGAACGCATCGCCACTGGGATGGGAGAGGCCGTCTCTCCTGCGGGGGACCCGTACACATCCGCAGGGGCACCACCGGGGCCGAACCAGCCGATCAGCAACCCGGGTTGGCGGTGCTCCACGATCCCGCGCCTTGTGTGCATGCGTGACTTACACTAGCGTCAGAGCTTGATGCATCAACTAGATGCCAATCCGTGGGCTCCCGTAGCAACTGACATCAGGAACCGGCCCCGTCGGCATGGAGCCGATGAGTCACTCCCAACGCATCGCGGACGCCCCCGGACCACATTCGACCCCCGGCGATCTGGTTCTTTCCTGGCGTGTCCCATAAGTTTCAATTGAATGAGGACGAATGACCGGAATTATGCCCAACGCCCAAGCCCAATCGACGAAGAATCCCCCCGGTGCGGATTTGATCGTATTCAATGCGAAAATCTTCACCAATAACCGCGGTCAGACCGAAGCATCCGCTTTGGCCGTGAAGGGCGGCCGCATCTACTCGGTTGGTCCCGATGCAGACATTTTGAGTTTGAAAAATTCAGAAACGAAGATCATCGACGCGCGCGGCCGCAGGCTCATTCCGGGCATTATCGATGCGCACACTCACGTGCTCAACGAAAGTGGCTACAATTACAATATAAGGTGGGACGGCGTACCTACGCTGCGTCGCGCGCTGAGCATGCTGCGCGAGCAGGCGGAGCGAACGCCTGAGGGACACTGGGTCAAAGTGATCGGCGGCTGGTCCCCCTACCAGTTCGCGGAGAACCGGTTCCCTACGATGGACGAGCTGCACGAAGCCGTGCACAACCGTCCGTTGATCGTGCAATACGCCTATAACCGCGCCTTCCTGAATAAGCAGGCGATGGAATTGTTGGGCGTGGGCACCGATCGGTTTCCCGATCTGCCAGGAGCCGAATTCGAGAAGGACGGTCAAGGACATTACACCGGTGTGATGCACGGATACACATTCGACTTCGTCGCCGTGGAGACCATGGTCCCGCAACTTTCGTTCGACGAAGAAGTCAGCTCGCTGATCCATACCGTCCACGCCCTGAACCGTTTCGGTGTCACCTCGGTCGTGGATGCCGGCGCCAGGGAGGGCTACCCCGAACCCCAAGCCACCGTAGACGTCCTGGCCCGTGACAACCGTCTCAACGTGCGCATGCCCTTCGTCGACATGCAACTCGGCGACGGCGGCCCAATCAATATGGTGGACGCAGAAATTGAAGCGATCACCAAAACCGCTCCCATCAGCCCAGGTCAGAACCTGCACCCGACCCTGGAACATGGCCACGAATATCGTGGCGCCGGCGAAGTGTTGCAGGCGGAAGTGCACGATCATGAGAATTTCGACCGTCCGGCGGTCATCATCGACCCCGACCAGATGCAGAGACACGTCGAGGAAAATGTCGCCAATTTGGTCCGGCGGCGTATCCCTTTTCGCATGCACATCAGCTACAACGAAAACATCACGCCGTTCCTTGACGCCTTGGAGAAGATGAACGAAGAAACGCCGCTAGACGGTTTGCGATGGAGCATCGAACACGCCGAAACCATCACTCCGGAGAACATCGACCGGGTCAAAAGGCTTGGCGGCGGAATTGCCTTGGACGCCAAAATGGCGCTGCATGGAGATGCGTTCATCAAAACTCACGGCCTCGAAAAGGCTCTGAGAACTCCGCGCCTGCGCCAGCTGGTCGATAGCGAAATCCCTCTCGCCATGACCACCGATGCTTTCCGGGCAGCCACCTTCAACCCGTGGGTAGGCGTCAGCTGGATGGTGTCTGGAAAGTCGGTCTCCGGGTCTGAAGTGCTTGCTGAGGCCAATCGCCTGTCCCGCGTCGAGGCACTCAAGCTGTTTACCAGTGGTTCAGCATGGTTCATGAACGCAGAATCCGAAATGGGCATGATCGCTCCAGGACACCTGGCGGATTTTGCACTGTTGGACAGGGACTATTTCACCGTTCCTGAGAATCAGATCAAACATGTTTGCTCCGTCTTGACTGTCCTGGATGGAGGGGTGGTGTTCGGGGCGCAGGACTACAGCACCCTCACGCCGCGTCTGCCCGATATCCTGCCCGCTTGGTCACCCGTCAAATATTTCGGGGGCTACCACCACGGAGCCGAGTAAGCCAACGCGCTTGAGTGGGGCCTCCTCGGCCGCCACTCACAGCATGCGACTCGCGCAAGCTACTGAACTTGATCGGGTGATGTCGGGCTGTTCGCCGGACCGCGTGTGGGTGGCCTCGGTAGTCCTGGTGGGGTGAGATATCCGCAGGGCGGCGGCTTGACCGACGCCGAGAGGGCCGGGCGAGAGCGGGTCCGGCTCCAGGCCGTGACTGGCTTCGGGGCCGGCGAGGAGAACCGGGAGATCGCTGCCGCGCTGCGTGTCTCTGAGCGGTCGGTGGAACGTTGGCGGCGCCATTGGCGCGAGGAGGGCCTGGCTGGACTGGTTCGAAGGGATCTCCCGGCCGGCCGCGGCTGTCTGACAAGCAGATAGCCAGGCTGGAACGGGAGTTGGACCGTGGACCGCTGGCCCACGGGTGGACCGATCAGCGGTGGACGCTGGCCCGGGTGAAGACGATGATCGGCCGCCTGTTCCATGTCACGTACACCGTTCAGGGCACGCGGCGGCTGCTGCGGCGGCACGGCTGGTCATGGCAGCAGCCCGCCCGGCGCGCGATCGAGCGCGATGACGACGCGGTGGAGCTGTGGCGGCGGGAGGTCTGGCCGCGGGTAAGAGCACCGCAGCGGTGAACAACGCCTGGGTTGTCTTCGAGGACGAGGCCGGCCAGTCGATGACACCGCCGCGCGCCAGGACCTGGGGCCGCCAGGGCCTCACCCCGGTCGTTCGAGTGCGCGGACGGGGATCGGGCCGTGTGTCGATGGCAGGTATGACCTGCTACAAACCCGGCGAGCGGTCCCGGCTGATCTACGCGATCCGCGAGTACCGCGGGCGCAAGGACGAACCGAAGGGCTTCGGCTGGAAGGACTACCGCGACCTGATCACCCGCGCCCACACCCAGCTCGGCGGCCCGATCGTTCTCGTATGGGACAACCTGCGCATGCACCTGGTCGCTTCGCTGCGGGAGTTCTTCGAGGCCAACGCCGCCTGGCTCACCGTTTTCCAGCTACCGACCTATGCACCCGACCTCAACCCGCAGGAAGGCATCTGGTCCCTGGTCAAACGCGATATCGGCAACCTCGCCGCAGCCGACCTCAGCCAGATCACCCGAGCCGTGAAACATCGCCTCAAAAGGATCCAGTACCGGCCGGCGCTGGTGGACGGCTGCCTGGCGGCCACGGGTCTGGTACTGGAGAGCTGACGCGCTTCAGTCTTGCCAGTTCGCGTAGTTGCCCATCGCGATGTCGTCACACAGGGTCTCCCATAGCCCGTTGTGTGCGAGGGCGGTGTCATCGAGGGCGGCGAGGACCTCGCGAAGGTCGTCCGCCGCCTCGTCGAATTTGTCCTCCTCTTCCTCTTCGTAGAACGGAAAGCGGGCGATGGTGGCTGCGACGCACCGGTGGAAGGCCCCGAGGTCCCTGCTCACGTGATTGGTGGTCGAAGACTCGGTTGAGGGGACGTGCACGATGCGGCCCGAAGCCACTTCGATGGCGATGAGTCCGAACAGACCACTGGTCCCGAAGACGACCAGCTCGCTCTTGCCGATCCTGCCGAAGACCGCGGCCTCAGCCAGCGATCGGTACTCGTAGCCGATCAGACCAGCCGGTACGCCGGTCTGACGCAGATCGGCGGCGATCTCCGTAGGCACCTCTGGTGAGCAGCCAATACGGACTACGACGTACTGGGGCACCGGCAACGGCGGCAGGTCTCGAATCACACCGACATCATCCCCGTAGCCACCCGCCTTGGGAAAGCCACGAGCCGGGCCCGACCACCACGCAGCAGACCCCGACATCACGAGTTCAAGTTCAGTATTGGGGGCGGGAACTATGATGAGCCCGTCCGGCCCGGGGCTGCTTCGGCAAAAGAGCTGAAGAATCCGGCGAAGTAGGCCCGCACACCCGGCCCGTTCGGCAGAACACGTATTTGTTGGCTATGGGCACGTAGTCGCCGACATAGGTGCGGGTGATCTCAAGGGGGCACGAACGGCGGATTGTGGTGCTCGCCCACGGCGAGCACGTTCAGCCCGACCTCCCCGGCCTTGGGCGCGATCTCGACCAAGGCCTTGATCGGATCGCGCGCGTGATGCGGAACTTCATCCCGACCGCTTAAGGCCGTGTCCTATGCG
The DNA here is from genome assembly GCF_040560175.1 of Streptomyces panacea. NCBI lineage: Bacteria > Bacillati > Actinomycetota > Actinomycetes > Kitasatosporales > Streptomycetaceae > Streptomyces > Streptomyces panacea. Next base: position 439 of record NZ_JARJHW010000208.1, on the reverse strand, counting down.
GGTGGTCGCTCGCGGAAATGGTTACGCGACAAACGCATCGGTGTCCGCGCGTCGTCCCCGCTCTCGGGCATGTCCCGGTACGCATGATCACCAACGGTGCCGTCGACCGCACCGTGCAGAACTGGATCGCCGACGAGCACAGCCGGTCAACCCTCAAGAACACCAGTGCCGTCCTGGTCCCCGTTATGGAGCAGGCGGTCCGGGACGGCCTCTCGTGCGGTCGGCCGAAGCGCCTCGTCGCGGCGTCCCACGATCGGTTCCACGGCTGGGGAGAGGTCGTCCTCTTCGCAGCGTGCGCCGCCGCCCCCGTCGGCATCACCCGCTGACACCGGTCGAGGAACCCTGGTCCCCACCTGGTCCCCAAAAAAGATCAAAGGCCGGTCTCGGATTTCTCCGAAACCGGCCCTGATCTGCGACTCTCACGAGTCGGGACGACAGG
>NZ_JARJHW010000207.1:0-12548 GCF_040560175.1 Streptomyces panacea | reverse complement strand
GTGCGCCTGAAGCTGACGCTGCTGAACCCGCGGACGACTGCCGTCGAGGTGGAGCGGTTGCTGGACGCGGTGGTGGCGGCGGGCGAGGCGGAGGAGAAGCGGTGACGGGTCCTGCTGCCCGGGGCGCCGTGCCGGACCCAGGCCGGGGCGCCGTGCCGGACCCAGGCCGGGGCGCCGGGCCGGACCCCGCTCCTCGAATGCCGGAGGGGCTGAATCGGGCCGAGAGGCTGAAGCGGCCCGCCGGGCCTGAAAGCGCGGGGAGCGATCCCCTCGACCAGCCCGATCCCCTCGACCATCCCGATCACCTTCGCGCCGCCGACTCCGCCGCCACCGAGACGTTGCTGCGCGCGTACGTCCGGGAGACCGGTGTCGAAGTGCCGGGCGACGGCGGCGTGTTGTATCTGCCGCTGCCGTGCAGTGCGCTGACCCTGCGCGTCCGCGTGCTGTACCGGTCCGTCACCGGATGGCACCGGTTCGGGGCCGTTCGCGTCGTCACCTCCCAGCAGGGCGGCAGCCTGCCCGCAGACGCCGCGCTCGTCGCCGCCGCGCTCGTCCGGGAGTCCACCCTCGGGCGCGGCGCGCTGCCGCATCTCGGTGGGGACGCCGTCGCGCGCGTGCTCGGCTCCGCCGCGCGGACCGGGGCCCATCTCGTTCGACGCCGGGCCGAGAAGCCGGGCGCGCGGGGCCCGACGCCCTTCCTCGACGCCGAGCAGGCGCTGCTCCTGGGGCACCCCTTCCACCCCGCGCCCAAGAGCCGCGAGGGCGCCTCGGACCTTGAACTCGACGCGTACTCGCCCGAGTTGAGAGGGTCCTTCGCGCTGCACTGGTTCGCCGTCCACCCGGACGTCCTCGTCGGCGAGAGCGCCGACGGCCGTACCCCCGCCGAGCTGCTGCGGCCCCTCACCGCCGGGCTCGACCTGCGGGTGCCGGACGGGATGGCCGTGGTGCCCGCGCATCCGTGGCAGGCCAGGGACATCCTCGCGCGGCCCGCCGTCGCCGCGCTCGTCGACGCGGGGCTGCTGCGGCCCCTGGGACCCGCCGGGCCGAAGTGGCACCCCACCTCCTCCGTACGGACGGTGCACCGGCCCGACGCCGACGTGATGCTGAAGCTCTCCCTCGGCATGCGGATCACCAACTCCCGCCGCAACAACCTCCGTAGCGAGATGCGCCTCGGCGTGCGCGCCGCGCGGCTGCTGGCCGCCGGGCCCGCCGGGCGGCTGCGCGCCGAACACCCGGAGTTCGGGATCCTGCGCGACTTCGGTTGGGTGTCGGCGGGGGTGTCGGCGGGAGCCGGCACGGACGACGAGACCGGCCTGGAGACCGCCGTACGCGACAACCCCTTCACCGGCCGGGGGCAGGAGGGCCTCTGCGTCGCCGGGCTGGTCGCCGAGCGCACCGGGCCCGGCGACGGATCGCCGCCCGCGTACCGCGCGCTGCTCTCCGAGGCCGTCGCCCGTACCGCCCGCGCCCACGGCGTCTCGACCGCCGAGGCGTCCGCGCGCTGGCTGGCCGCGTACCTCGACGTACTCGCCGTCCCGCTCATCCGGCTCCACGCCTGGTACGGGATCGCGCTGGAACCGCACCACCAGAACACCCTCGTCGCGCTCGACGCCCACGGACTGCCGCGCGCGGGCTGGTACCGCGACAGTCAGGGCTACTACGTCGCCGCCTCCCACGCGGCAGCCGTGGAGCGGCTGTTGCCGGGCGCGGCGGACGGGCTCGATCTCGTCTTCGACGACGCGTTCGTGGACGAGCGCGTCGCGTACTACCTCGGCATCAACAACCTCCTCGGCCTCGTCGGCGCGTTCGGCGCGCTCGGGCTGGCCGACGAGGGCGACCTGCTGCGTGTGCTGCGTGCCCGGCTGGAGCGGCTGCGGGCCGCCGAGCCCGGCGCGAAGGGGCTGCTCGACCTGCTGCTCGACGCGCCCGTGCTGCGGTGCAAGGGCAACTACCTGACCTGCGTGGACGGGCTCGACGAGCTCGTCGGGGACGTCCAGTCCCAGTCCGTCTACGTCGACCTGACCAACCCCCTCGCGGAGGCCCGCCGGTGACCGAGTCCGAGTCCGAGCCCGAATCCGAATCCAGTACGGATGTGTACGACCTCGTCGGCGTCGGGATCGGCCCCTTCAACCTCTCGCTCGCCGCGCTGGCGGACGGCGCACCGGATCTGCGCACGCTGTTCCTCGACGCGAAGCCCGCCTTCTCCTGGCACCCCGGCCTGCTGATGGAGGGCACCACCCTCCAAGTGCCCTTCCTGGCGGACCTGGTGACGATGGTCGACCCGACGAGCCCGTGGTCGTACCTCAACTATCTCCGCCACCACGACCGGATGTTCCCCTTCTTCTTCTCGGAGCGCTTCCACATCCCGCGCCGCGAGTACGACGCCTACTGCCGCTGGGTCTCCGACGCGCTGCCGTCCTGCCAGTTCGACGCCCACGTGGACGAGTTGGGCTGGGACGAGACGGACGACCTCTTCGTGGTCGCCCATCGCGCGGCGGACGGGACCAGCACGCGGGTGCGCGCCCGGCAGATCGTCCTCGGGGTGGGGACGAACCCGGTCGTGCCGGAGCCGCTGCGCCCGCTGCTCGCGGCAGGCGCGGCAAGCGCCCACGCGGGCCGTGTCCTGCACAGCGCCGACTACCGCACGCACCGCGCACGGCTCGCGGCCTGCGACGACGTCACCGTCATCGGCGCCGGCCAGTCCGGCGCGGAGGTCGCGCTGGACCTGCTGCGGCACCAGGACGGGGACGGGGCGGGCGGACCGTACGTCCGCTGGCTCGCCCGCACGAACGCGTTCGCGCCGATGGAGTACTCCAAGATCGGGCTCGAACACTTCACGCCCGACTACATCCGCTACTTCCGCGCCCTCCCCGAGGAGCGGCGGGAACAGCTCGTGGCGGAGCAGTGGCAGCTCTACAAGGGCGTCAGCGAGGAGACGCTGGCCGAACTGCACGACGAGCTGTACGAGCGGACGATCGGCGGCGCGGAGCCGAGGGCCGCGCTGCATCCGGGAGTCGCGATCGTCGCGGCCGAAGTCGACGGTGCCGGCTATGTGCTGACGTGCCGTCATACGCAGCAGGACGCGCTTTTCGAGATCCGTACGTCCGCCATCGTGGCGGCGACCGGCTACACGGCCACGCGCCCCGCCTTCCTCGACGGCGAGCACGGTCTGGGCACGCTCGTGGACTGGGACGAGAAGGGCCGCTACCGGATAGACGGCGACTACCGCGTCGCGCTCGACCCCCGTATATCGGGCCGCCTCTACGTCCAGAACGCCGAGTTGCACACGCACGGCGTCGGCGCCCCCGATCTGACGCTGGGCGCGTGGCGCGCGGCGACGATCCTGAACGCGGTGGCGGGCCGCACGGTGCTGCGCGTGCCGCGGCGGGCGGCGTGGACGACGTTCGGGGTCCCGCGCTCCGCCTCCGAGTCCGCCGCCGTCCCCGCGGCGGTCGTGCGGCCCTGAGAGTCTGGAGCATTCAGCCGAGTCAGAGGAGAGGAGAGGTAACGATGAACCACCCCAACCGGGCCGCCTGGGAGCAGGCCGGCCGTCGGCTGCTGATCAAGGCCGTGGAGGAGTTCGCGTACGAGGAACTGCTCGTACCCGTACCGGCGGGCCCCGGCGCCTACCGGCTCGACCTCGGCGACGACGTCCACTGGACGATGCGCGCCACCCGGGGCACCTTCGGGACCTGGCGGGTCGAGCCCGACAGCCTGCGCCGCCACCCCCACACCCCGGACGCCGGCCCCGAGCGCCTGCTGCTCGACGCGCGCCCCGTGCTCGGGTGGGACGGCGCCACCACCGCGGAGGTCCTGCGCGAGCTGACCGCCACCCGGCGGGCCGATGCGGTGGCCCTCGCCACGGCGCTGCCCGCAGCCGCGCTGGCCGACCTCGGGCATCTGGAGCTGGAGGCGTACCAGGACGGGCATCCCTGCATGCTCCTCAACAAGGGCCGTCTCGGCTTCTCCGCGTCCGACACCGCCGCCTACGCGCCCGAATCGGCCTCCGACGTGCGGCTGTTGTGGGCCGCCGTGCACGGCGACCTCGGCGCCTACTCCGGCGTCCCCGGGCTCGACGCGGAGCAGTTGCTCGCCGAGGAGCTGGACGCGGCCACGCGGGAACGTTTCTCCGCAGTCCTCGCCCAGGAGTGCGCCGAGACCGGGTTGCCCGCCGACCTCTTCGTCTGGCTGCCGGTACACCCCTTCCACTGGGACGAGGCCGTCGCCACCCTCTTCGCGCCCTATCTCGCCGACGGCCGCGTCGTGCTGCTCGGACAGAGCGACGACCGCTACCGCCCCCTCCAGTCCATCCGCACCCTCGCCAACATCGACCACCCGCACCGCCGTAATGTCAAAGTCCCGCTCCTCATCCGCAACACCCTGGTGTGGCGGGGGCTTTCGACCGCACCGACCGGGGCCGCGCCCGATGTGAGCGCCTGGCTGCACGCCGTACGGGACGCCGATCCGTATCTGCGCGACGAGATACGCATCCATCCGCTCGGCGAGGTCGCGGCCGTCGCCGTGGGCCATCCGCTGTACGAGTCGGTCACGGACGCGCCGTACCGCTACCACGAACTCCTCGGCGCCGTCTGGCGCCAGCCGGTCGCGGCGCTGCTCGACACTGACGCGGGTGAACGGGCCCGGACCATGGCGGCGTTGCTCAAGACCGGTTCCGACGGGCGTTGCCTCACGGCCGAGTTGGTCGGGCGCTCCGGGCTCACCCCCGCCGCCTGGCTGGAACGGTTCTTCGGCGCGCTGCTGCCGGGCCTGCTGCACTACCTCTACCGCTACGGCGTCGCCTTCTGCCCGCACGGCGAGAACACCGTCGTCCTCTTCGACCGTGACGAGATCCCCGTCGGGATCGCCGTCAAGGACTTCGCCGAGGACGTGAACCTGCTGCCCGGCGCCCGGCCCGAGTACGCCGGGCTTCCCGAACGCGCCGACCGCGTCCTGCTCCGCTGGCCGGCCCACGAGCTGGCGCACTCGCTGCTCAGCGCGGTGTTCGCCGGGCACTTCCGGTTCTTCGCACCGCTGTGCGCCGATCAACTCGGCGTGGACGAGGACGTGTTCTGGGCGCTCGTACGCGCCGAGATCGAGCGTTACCAGGCCCGCTTCCCGGAGCTGGCCGACCGTTTCGACTCGTACGGCCTCTTCGCCGCGTCCTTCGACCGGGTCGCGCTGAACCGCGAACAGCTGCTGGGCGGCGGCTTCCACGACCGCTCGGAGCGGGACGAGGGCTTCGACGTGGTGCACGGCACCGTGCCGAACCCGCTGGCAGTGGCACCGGCGACCCCGACCCCGGCACCGGCACCGGCACGAATAGAGGATCAGAAATGACCGAGCGGTACGACCCGTACGAGCTGTTGCGAGCCGAGGCCGCCGCCGGGAGGGTCGAGGAGGTCGTCGTCGCCGTCCCCGACCTCCAGGGGCGCCTCCAGGGCAGCCGCCTGTCCGTCCCGTACTTCCTCGAAGAGATCGCGAACGGCAGCGCGGGCTTCGGCGCGTGCGTCTACCTCCTGGCCTCCGACGTGGAGATGGACACCCGCCCCGGCTACGCGATCGACGCCTGGGGGACCGGCTTCGGCGACTTCCTGCTGCGGCCCGACCCCGCCACCCTGCGCACGCGTCTCCCCTGGGACGAGGGCACGGCCCTCGTCCTCGCCGACGCGCACTGGCCGGGCGCGGCCGACTCCCCGGTCGCCGTCGCCCCCCGCCACATCCTCCGCACCCAGCTCGACCGCCTCGCCGAGCGCGGGCTGACCGCCCTCGCCGGTACGGAGCTCGAATTCCTCGTCTTCCTCGACACCTACCGCGCCGCCCGCGAGACCCGCTACCAGGGCCTGACGGCGGCCACCACGTACAACGTCGACTACTCGCTCCAGGGGCTCTCCGACATCGAGCCCGTCGTACGCCGCATCCGGCGCGAGATGGGCCGCGCGGGACTGGCGATGGAGACGGCGCGCGGGGAGTGCCACGCGGGACAGTACGAGATCGTCTTCCGTTACGCGGAGGCGATGACGACCTGCGACAACCACGTCTTCTTCAAGAACGGCGCCAAGCAGATCGCCGCCCAGGAGGGCGTGGCGCTGACCTTCATGCCCAAGTTCGACGAGGGCGAGGGCAATTCGTGCCACATCCATCTCTCCCTGCGCGGCACGGACGGCACCGCCGTACTCGCGGACGACACGGCCGACGACGGCATGTCGGAGCTGATGCGCCACTTCGTGGCCGGTCAGCTCGCCTGTCTGCCGGACTTCGCCCTGCTGATGGCGCCGAACATCAACTCCTACAAGCGCCTCCAGCCCGGCGCCTTCGCCCCGACCGGCATCACCTGGGGCCGGGACAACAGGACATGTCCGATCCGCGTGGTCGGTACGGGCTCCTCGATGCGCGTCGAGCACCGGGTGCCCGGCGGGGACGCCAACCCGTACCTGGCGGTCGCGGCTGCGGTCGCCGCCGGGCTGTACGGGATCGAGCACCGGCTCGAACTCCCGCCCCCGCACAGGGAGAACGCGCTCGCCGACCCCTCGGTGCCCCGGCTGCCCAGCACACTCACCGAGGCGCTGCACCGCTGGGAGAGCAGCGACATCGTGGCGAAGGTCTTCGGCGAGTCCGTTCGCACGCACTACGCGCAGGCGGCCCGCACCGAACTGGCCGCGTTCGAGACGTCGGTGACGGACTGGGAGCGGATGCGCGGCTTCGAGCGCCTGTGATCGCCCGACGTCCGACTCAGGTCACTAGCTCGCGGCGCCGCCGTAGTTCTTCTCGATCTCGTCCAGCACCTGGCCCGCGCCGGTGTAGCCGATGCCCAGCATCCACAGGTTGTCGTCGACCTTGAAGGCCGTCTTCTCCTTCACCGCGGCCAGGTTCTTCCAGAGCGGGCCGCCGATGATGTCGGTCTCCTTGGCCTTCTTCGCGTCACCGTAGGCGGAGTAGAAGATGACGTCGGCGTCGGCCTGGTCGATCTTCTCCGGGCTGACGTCGAGCGAGAAGCCGTCCTTGTCCTGGTTGGCGGGGCGGCCCACGCCGAGGTCGGCGAAGATCGAGCCGACGAACGTGTCGTTGAGGTAGAGGCGCGTGTCGGCGCCCTCCACGAAGCGGACGAAGCCGAACGTGGTCTTCCCCGTCGCCGCCGGTCCGCCGAGGGCCGTGGCCAGCGACTTCACGCGGGTGTCGTACCCGGCGGTGACCGTCTTCGCCTCCGCCGCCTTGCCGAGGGCGTCGGCGTGCAGCTCGAAGTTCTCACGCCAGTTGGGGCCCGTCGTGTCGGAGAAGACGGTCGGGGCGATCTCCGACAGCGGCTTGTAGTTCTTCTCGTCGCGGACCTTGCTGCTCAGGATGAGGTCGGGCTTGAGGGCGGCGATGGCTTCGAGGTTCGGCTCGGCGATCAGGCCGACCGGCTTGATGTCCTTGAGCCTGTCCGCCGGGAGGTACGTGGAGAACGGCGCGCCCGCGACGGCCGTCGTGGCGCCGACCGGCGTGACCCCGAGCGTGATCGCGGAGTCGAGCGCGTCCGTGTCGAGGACGACGACACGCTCCGGGTCGTCCGGGACCTTCACCTCGCCCATGGCGGTCCGCACGGCGTGCGTCGCTCCCGAACCGCCCTTGTCCGAGGACTCGTCGCCGCCGCACGCGGAGAGCGACACGGCGAACGCGGTGACCGTGGCGGCGAGGCCGAGACGGCGAGTGAGGTGTGTGGACACGGTGGGGAAGCCTCCCAGACAGCCGCCCGGAGTCGGCCCGGACGTAACTAAGGTGAACCTAACCTTAGCGGGGTGGGGCGACAACTGCCGGACATTACGCTCCAGTCACAGGGCCCGCACCTGCCATGTACGTACCATCGCGGGATGGCGCACCCACGCACCGACCCCGCCTGGGGCACCCTCCTCGACCTGGGCGAACGGGCCGGGGGCCCCCTGCACCTGCGGCTCGTCCGGGCCCTCCGGGCGGCCGTCGTGGACGGCCGGATCGCTCCCGGCAGCGCCCTGCCGCCCAGCCGGTCACTCGCCGCCGACCTCGGCTGCTCCCGCTGGGTGGTGACCGAGGCGTACGCGCAGCTCGTCGCCGAGGGGTACGTCGAGGCGCGCGGTGGATCGGCGACGCGGGTGCGTACGGTGCCGGCCGGGCGGGCCCCCTCGTACGAGCTGCGGGTCCAACAGGCGGCCTGGAAGCCGGAGTTCGACATGGTGCCCGGCATGCCCGACCTCCGTGAGTTCCCCCGTAAACGGTGGGCCGACGCCGTACGGGAGGCGACCGGCACGCTCACCCCCACCGACTTCGGCTATCCGGACCCCGCCGGCCACCACGCGCTGCGGGAGCGGATAGCCGCCTATCTCGTACGAGGCCGGGGCGCCGCGCTCGACGCCGGGCAACTCGTCGTGTGCGGCGGCACGCTGGACGGCGTGCTCCGGCTGAGCCGCGCCCTGCGCGCCGCCGGGCACACCCACGTGGCCCTGGAGGACCCGGGCTGGTCCCGGCTCCGTACCGCCGTGACGGCCGCCGGGCTGACCGCCGTCGCCGTCCCCGTGGACGACGACGGGCTGCGCGTCGACCTGCTGCGCCGCGAGCCGCGCGTAAGGGCGGTGATCGTGGCGCCCGCGCACCAGTTCCCCACCGGTGTCGTCCTCAGCCCGCTCCGCAGGGCCGAACTCGTCGCCTGGGCACGGGAGACGGACGGCCTGATCATGGAGGACGACTACGACGCCGAGTTCCGCTACGACCGCCACCCCGTCGGCACGCTCCAGGGCACGGCCCCGGAGCGGGTCGCCCTGATGGGCTCGCTCAGCAAGACGCTGTCGCCCGCCCTGCGCATCGGCTGGACGGTCGTGCCGCCGGGCGTGACGGGGCTGCTCGACGGGCTGTACGCGGCGGACGCCGCCGGGTCGCCGCCGCCGGTGATCGACCAGGCGGCGTTCTCCCGCTTCCTGGAGTCGGGGGCGTACGACCGGCATCTGCGCGCCTCCCGGCTCCGGTACCGGCGGCGCCGCGACAGCCTCCTTACGGAGATCGCCGGACGGCTGCCGCGACACCGGGTGTCGGGGGCCGCCGCCGGTTTCCATCTGCTGCTCCATCTCACGGGGTGCGCGGCCGGGGACGTGGTCCGTGGCGCGGCCCGGCGCGATGTGCGGCTGGCGGATCTGGCGGAGTACACGGCGGGCGAGGCCGCGGCCCCGGGCGGCGCCCTGGTCATCGGGTACGGCAACCTCGCCGACTCGGCGCTGCCCGAAGCCGTACGGCGGCTGGCCGACGCGATCCGCGAGGCGGGCGGCCCGGCCGCACCGGCCCGCTGATCGGCCCCGCTACGCCGCCGGTTCGCCCGCCGTGTCCAGCCGCGCCCGTACCTCCGCCGGCAGCTCCACCTCCAACGCGCCCAGCACCTCGTCCAGTTGAGCCACCGAGCTGACCCCCACGATGGGCAGCACCGCCGGATCCGCCCCCATCAGCCAGGACAGGACCACCTGGTTGGGGCTCGCGCCCAGCTCGTCCGCCACCTCGCGCAGCACGGCGAGCCGCGCCGGGGTGCCGGGGTGGTCGTACGCGGCGGGCAGAGGCTTGTCCGCGCGGGTGTACCCGCCCGAGAGCAGCGACGAGTAGGCCATGAGCGTCAGTTCGGGCTCGCTGCGCACGTAGTCCAGCAGCTCCGGGGTCACATGCACATGCCCGGACTCCGGCAGGCCGGTGTCGAAGCGCGGCTGGAGGTAGGACTGGCGCTGCTGAACGCAGGTGTACGCCGCCCAGCCGTTGGCGCGCGAGACGTCCCGCGCCCGCGCGGTGCGCCACGCGGTGTGGTTGGAGCAGCCGATGATCCCGGCCCGGCCGCCCCTCACCAGGTCGTCCAGCGCGCCGAGGGTCTCCTCCAGCGGGACGGACCGGTCCTCGATGTGCGTCCAGTACAGATCGATCCGGTCGGTGCCCAGCCGCCGCAGGCTTTCGGTGGCGGCCTTGCCGATCGCCCCGGACGACAGCCCTTCGGCCGTCTCCAGGCCGGTGCCGGGGACGGTGGGGCGGGCCCCGGCCTTGGTCGAGATCAGCACCTCGTCCCGGCAGCCCCGGCTCGCCAGCCAGCGGCCGACCGTGGTCTCGCTCTCGTCGCCGGTGGCGCCGGGGACCCAGAAGACGTAGTTGTTGGAGGTGTCGATCAGATTGCCTCCGGCCTCGACGAACCGGTCGAGGATCGCGAAGGACGTCTTCTCGTCCACGCCGCTGCCGAAGGGCAGCGCCCCCAGGCACAGCGCACTGGCCAGGGGCCCGGACGGCCCGCCTATGCGGCGTCGTCGCATCTCGGCACTCCTCGTGTTGGTGTTCGCGTTCGTGTTCGTGTTCGTGTGTTGCGCGCTTTCACGCTAGGCGTCGATCGGCCCGGTGTACCGGTCCGATCGTCGGCGGGAAAACCGGACCAACAGGAAGGTCGGGAGCCGTTCGTGTTCTTCCCGCGTCCCTTGGGGAACAGGTGCGATTACCCCCACAGTTCGAGGAGAGACGAACGTCATGAACTTCGCCACGAATGCGCCGAAGAGCGGACCGGTCGAGACCACACTGGGTGAGCAGCTGCTCCTCCTGTCGCTGGACGACGAGTCCGGGGCCGAGAAGGAGCCGGCGAATGTCTCCTACGCCATAGCGGCGGCGTCACTGGTCGAACTGGTCCTCGCGGGCCGTGTCGAGGTGAGCGAGGACCAGGTCACCGTCCTCGACGCGGCGCCCCTTCAGGACCCGACCCTGGACACGGCGCTGGCCGACATCTCCGGCGAGGAGAGGCGCAGGCCGCGCAGGACGAAGGAGTGGATCGAGCACCTGAAGAAGGGCGCGGTGGCCGGGACGACCAGGAGCCTCGTGGACAAGGGCCTGATCCGCGAGGAGAAGAAGAAGGTGCTCGGCCTCTTCCCCGTACGCCGCTACCCGGAGGCCGACGGCTCGGTGGAGTCGGCGCTGCGGGAGCGGCTCGACGAGGTCGTGATGCGCGGGGCGGTTCCGGACGAGCGCACGGCGAGTCTGGTGGCTCTGCTCCACGGGGCGAAGCTGCACGGACTGCTGTACCGGAAGCCGGAGTTGGCGACCGCCAGGACGAACATGGAGAAGGTCGCGCACGGTCAGTGGGCGGGGCCGGCGGTACGCCAGGCCGTCAAGGCGGCCGAGGACGCGCTGACGGCGATCGTCGTGATGACGGTGGTGACGACGACCGTCCTGTGACCGGCTGACGGGACCTCACCAGCCGGTGAATACAAGGTGGTTGACCAGCAGCGCGACGAGCGCCTGCCCGGCCAGCCATCCCCGCCGCCGGCCGGGCAGCAGGGCGGTGGCGGGGATCAGCCATAGCATGAACGGCAGCCAGATGCGCTCCGTCTCCGCCTTGCTCATCCCGGAGAGATCGGCCGCGAGGATCGCGAGCAGCGCCGCCAGGACGAGAACGGCGAGGCGGAGCGCGGGTGTCGAGGGTGCTCGGGTGCGTCGCATGCTCCGTACGGCGCGGGGCGCGAGCGTCAGGACCCGGCCGAGGCCCGCCACCGTCGCGAGCCCGACGGCCAGGGTCGTGGCGGCGAGGTTCCCCCAGACCCAGTACGAGTACGGACGCACCCCGCCCGCGCCCTGGTAGTAGCGCACGACCAACTCCTGATACGCCTCCCACCAGTTGAACCCCGCGATCGTGAACGCCACCGGCACCACCGACGCCCCCACGAGCACCAGGGGCAGCGGGCGCGCGGTGCGGGCCAGGACGAGGACCCCGAGGCCGGGGAGCGCCATGAGCGTCAGGCCGTACGAGAGGTAGCAGGTGAAGCCGTACAGCAGCCCGGCACCCAGCGCAGCGGCGGCGGGCAGGCGCGTCGTACGGGTCGCGGCGAGCGCGAGCAGGGCGAGCGACCAGGCGGCGACGCCCGCGAAGTAGCCGTCGGCAGATGTGCCCATCCAGACGGCGGCCGGGGCCAGTGCCAGGAACGGCGCCGCGCGGCGCGCCGTCCCCTCGTCCGTGAGGGCGCGGAGCGTGACGAGTACGGCGGCCACGGCCGAGCCGCCCACCACGATGCACCAGACCCCCGCCCACGAGCCGCCGCCGAGGCCGATCCGGTCGAGCCAGACGAAGGTGAGGGTGGCGCCCGGCGGATGGCCCGCGACGTGCGCGGGCCAGTTGCCGGGGTCGCCGATCACGATGTGGTCGGCGAAGCCGCGCAGCGTCGCGCCGATGTCGGAGAAGCGGTCGATGACCGTGAGGTACTCGTTCTTGGTGGTGAGGCGGCGCGCCACGCCCCAGTGCCAGCCGTCGACGAGCGCCAGCGAGAACGTCCAGGCCAGCGCGGCGGCCCAGGTGGTGAGGAGGAGCGCGCGCCACGGCAGCCGGGCGGCCAGGCCGGGGCCGTACGCGACGATCAGGACGGCGACGGCGAGCGCGGCGGGGGTGCCCGGGCCGGAGCGGGGATCCCACGTGCCCAGCAGCGGAGGCCAGTTGACCTGGAGGCTGCCGTCGGCGCGCTGGATCGCCGATCCCACGAGCGCCGCCGCGGTGACGAGGGCGACGCCGACCGCCGCGGCGACGAGATCCCGGCGGTGGGGGCGGC
>NZ_JARJHW010000206.1:0-12693 GCF_040560175.1 Streptomyces panacea | reverse complement strand
TGGGGGTGGTGACGGTGCGCCGTGCGCGGCGGTGCGCGGGGCGGTGCGCTTCCCGAGTGCCGCCGGGGGTACGGCAGTTCGGGCTACCAGCCGCTGTTGCCGCTGCCCCGGGTGATGGCGAAGCCGCCCGCGAGGTCGAGCCCGCCGTCCGGCGCGCCCGTGACGGTGACATCCGAGAACGTGCCGGCTCCGCCGGCGTTGATCTCGATGCCGTGGGTCCCGGTGTTCTGGATCCTGATGTTCTTCAGGGTGAGGTCACTGACGGTCTTCTGCCACGAGACCAGGACACCGCTGTAGGTGCTGTCGATGATGTCGATGTCCTGGACGAGTACGGGCGCCGTGATGTCGGAGGAGTCGGCGTAGATCCACAGGGCGCCGAACTCGCTCTGCCAGTTGGGCTCGTAACCGCCGGTCCGGGCAAGGGTGTTGCGCTGGACGGCCGTGGTGCCGCTGAAGGGCACGGGGGCGAAGCGGCTGCTGATCGCGATGCCGGCCGATCCGGTGACGGTGTCGGCGAAGACGTTGTCCTCGACGCGGTTGGCGTTGCCACCGTAGATCCCCACGCCGTTGGCGAGCAGCGGGACCTGGACGGTGTTGAAGCGGTACGCGCTGTTGCGGACGGCCTGGGCCTCGGAGAACATCGCGAGGGCGTCGTCGCCGGTGTTGCGCACGCTGGTGTTCCACACCTCGGTGTTGGCGGTGCCCTTGTGCAGGTTGATGCCGTCGGCGAAGGTGTCGCGGATCCGCAGGCCGCTCACGTACAGGCCATCGGTGGGGGCGTCGATCCACAGACCGACCTTGGTGTGTTCGATCCAGATGTTCTGGATGGTCGATCCGGTCCCGAAGTCGCCCTCGATCGCGGCGTGGAAGTTGGCGTCGTCCCGGTAGGAGACGTCCCCGGCGATGGTCAGGTCCTGGACGGTGTTCGTGCCGCCCCGGCCGAAGAGACCGCCCTTGCCGTCCTTGCCGCGCAGCACGGTCGACCACTCCCCCGCGCCTCGCAGGGCGATTCCGGTCAGGTTCACATGGTCGGAGATGTTGTACGAACCGGCCGGCAGCCACAGGCCCTTGCCCTGTGATCTGGCCGTCCCCACCGCCGAGTTGAGCGCGGCGGTGTCGTCGCCACCGTCGTCGGGGGTCACGCCGAGGGTGGTCGCCGAGACGAAACCGGTGGATGGCATGGCGGCGGCGGCCGGTGCGGTCTCCGTCTCCACCAGGTCCAGGGTGTAGTTGGCGGCGGTGTCACCGGCGTCCTTCTGGAACTTCAGGACGGTGCCGGCGGGGAAGCCGCCGATGGTGGCGCGTGTCTCGTCGAAGAAGTGGTGGGCGGAGCCCTGTGAGGGGTTGTTGTTGTACGGGTAACCGCCGTACACCCAGGCGTACTTGGACGACAGGTCCAGGTCCTTGACCGGCGCGCCGTCGGCGTAGACGCTGAGCGTCGCCGACGTTCCTGTGCCCGCCGCGTTGTCCGGGATCGAGTAGCGCAGGGTCAGTGCGTTGGCGGGCCGGGTGAGCGTGAACTGCACGTACTCGCCGGTGCTGTCGAGGACGACGGCCTTACGGCCCGACGCCTCCGACGGGACGCTGAGGAAGGTGCGGTCGGGGCCGATGGTGGTCGCGTTGGTGGCGCCGTTCTCCGCTTCGTACGCGGTGTACGGGACGGTCGCGCCCCGGCTCTCGCCCGCGTCGGCGCCGGTCACGGTGATGCCGTCGAGCTGGAAGTCGCCCGCGTCGCCGGATTCGGTGCGCAGGGTCAGGGTGTTGAGGGAGGCGCGCAGCGGCACGTCGGTGGTGGCCGTCCGCCACGCGCCCGCGGTGCCCGGCAGTTGGATCTGGCGGATCTTCGTGCCGTTCGCCGTCAGGCTCACGCTCGCCGCCGCCGACGCGGGGGTGCGGTAGCGGACGGCGACCGGATAGGTGCGGGCGGCGGGCGCGTCGACGGCGAAGACGGCGCGCGCGCCGGCCTTGGTGAAGCCGGTCAGATAGCCCTTTCCGCCGTATCCGGAGGCGGAGTTGGCGACGCCGGAGCCGCCGGAGAAGTACGCGTCCTCGGCGTCCTGGGCGGGGGCGTCGGCGGGCGGCTCGGTCGGGGCGTCGGGGGTGACGGCCGCGAAGTTGTCGAGATTGACGTTGCCGCTGTCGGTGCCGGTGAACGTGAGGGCGACGGTGTTGGTCCCCTGCTTGTACGGCACCGCCTCGTCGCGCGTGGCCCAGGTGGCCCAGTTCGCGGTGGCGGGGAGGCTGATCTGGCGGACCTTGGCGCCGTTGACGTACAGGCTCAGGGTCATGGTGGCCGTGGTGCCGTTCGCGTACCGGATCTTCAGCGACCCGTTTCCGGCCGCGGCCGAGGGGACGGTGAACGAGGTGGAGGCGCTGCCCTTGTTGCCGTCGGTGTAACCGCCGACGAAGCCCGAGCCCGTGTATCCGGGGTGCTCGGTGGAGCGGGCGGCGCCGCCGGACAGGATCGCGGACTCGGCCTCGACGGTCGAGGTGCCGGCGGCGGCGCCGGGGGCTCCGTGCCACTGGGTCAGCGTGCAGAGGAGTGCGAGGAGGAGGGGGATCAGGGCGGATCGGGCGGCTCTCGAACGCGCTATGGGTACGGGTGTCACAGCGGTCTGTCCTTCCGGGATGAGCACCGATGAGGCAGTGGGGTGCCATGGGGGGACTACCGTGACGACGGCTGCCGTCACGGGGCGGGTGGGCGGTGCGGTGGGCTCAGCCCTTGAGGCTGCCCGCGGTCAGTCCGGCGATGATGTGGCGCTGGAAGATCAGGAAGAGGACGAGCAGCGGCACACTGGCCATGACCATGCCCGCGAGCAGCTGGTTGGCCGGCATGAACTCGGACAGCCGGTTGAGCGCGACCGTGATGGGCTGTCGGGCGGGGTCGGGCAGGACGAGCATCGGCCAGAGGAAGTCCTTCCAGACGCCGACGATCGCGAAGATGGACACCACGGCGAGCACCGGCCGGGAGAGCGGGAGCACCACGGAGACGAGGACCCGCAGCGGTCCGGCTCCGTCGATCCGGGCGGAGTCCAGCAGTTCGGCCGGTATCTGGTCGAAGAACCGCTTCAGGATGAAGATGCTGAAGGCGTTGGCGGCGGCCGGCAGCCAGATCGCCCAAGGGGTGTTGATCAGGTTGACGTGGAGGATCGGGATGTCCACGACGGTGAGGTACGTAGGCACGAGCAGGGCCGAGACCGGCAGCATGAGGGTGGCCAGCATCATGCCGAGGATCACGTTGCCGAGCAGGGGCCGCAGTTTGGACAGGGCGTACGCGGCGGAGACGGCGACCAGCAGCTGGAACAGCCAGGCGCCGAGGGCCAGTACGAGTGTGTTGAGGAAGTGCTTGCCGAGCCCGACGTTCGTCCAGGCGCCGGTGTACGACTCCGGGTGCCAGGACCGCGGCAGCGGGGTGATGTCGGGATCGGCCAGCTCGGACGACGACTTGAGCGCGCCGGTCGCCATCCAGTAGAGGGGGAAGACGAAGGCGAGCGTGAAGCCGATGAGCGTCATGGCCAGCACGAAGCGGTAGAGGAACCGGCTGTTGCGGCCCGTCATCTCGGTGGGGGCGATCAGGGTGCGTACGGGGGTGTCGGCGGCCATGTCGGTGTCTCTCTGTCCTCTCGGCTCTCGCGGCTCTCTCGGCGCTGTCGGTCCTCTCGGTCCCGACGGCTCTCTCAGTCCTTGCTCCGGGTCAGCCGCAGATAGCAGGCGGCGAAGGTGCCCAGGACCACGAAGAGCAGCGAACTCATCGCGCTGGCCAGGCCGAAGTCGTTGTAGACGAACGCGTAGCGGAACAGCAGCAGCAGAACGGTGACGGTCGCGTCGTCCGGTCCGCCGCCGGTGAGGATGTACGGCTCGATGAACACCTGCATGGTGCCGATGACCTGGAGGAGGAGCGTGATCATCAGGATGAACCGCATCTGCGGGATGGTCACGTGCCAGAGCCGTCGCCGGATGGACGCGCCGTCCAGCTCCGCGGCCTCGTACAGATCACCGGGGATCGAGCCGAGCGCGGCCAGGTAGATCAGCGTGGTGGTGCCCATGTTGGCCCAGGTCGAGACCAGGACCAGGGAGATCATCGAGAGGTGCTCGGACTCCAGCCACTGCTGGGCGGGCAGGTGGAAGATCTCCAGGGTGTTGTTGAAGAGTCCGGGGCCGGGGTCGTAGAACCACCGCCACAGCAGCATGGTGACGATCGGCGGCAGCATCACCGGCAGATAGACGGCCATCCTCAAGTAGCCGCGTCCGTGGCGGAGTTCGCCCAGGACAACCGCCGTCGCGAAGGGGGCGGCGAAGCCGAGGACGAGCGCGAGCAGGGTGAAGTAGCCGGTGTTCTTCCAGGCCGTCGCGAACAGCGGGTCGTCGAAGAGGCGGCGGAAGTTGTCGAGGCCCACCCAGGTGGCGGGTTCGGCGAAGTTCACCTGCTGGAAGGCGAGAAGCCCGCCGCGGACGATCGGGTACCAGGAGAACACCGCGAAGCAGAGGACTCCGGCGGTCAGGAAGAGGTACGCGGTGAGGTTCTCCCGCAGGCGACGGCGCAGGCGGTCCGAGCGGACCTGACGGGGCGTGCCGGGCGACCCGGGCGGGCGCTCGCGGCGCCCGGTCTTCGCGACCGCTCGCCCGGAGTCCGCGGTCTTCCCGGACGCCTCGCCGCCGGCGGCAGGTCCCGGCGACGAGGACAGGGACGATGTCGTTGACGAAGAGGTGGACGTCGTGGACGGTGGCGTGGTCGCCATGTCACTTGACCGTGGCGAGGAGGGAGTCGACCTTCTTCGCCGCGTCACCGAGCAGCCGGTCGAGGTCCGCGTCCTTTTTGGTCAGGACCGACTGCATGACGCCGTCGAGGACGGTGTAGATCTGCTGCGCGTTGGGCGGCTCGACCTTCTGCTCCAGTTGGCCGTTGCGGGCCATGAAGGGCGCGAAGTTCTTCTGCGGGACGTTGGCGTACTTCGCGTGGATCCTGTCGACCTTGTTCTGGACCTCGTCGGTGTAGAGCCGGTCGAGCGGCAGCCCGATCGGCACGTCCTGGTCGCCGATGCGCTTGTCGTTGAAGTCCGTGCGGTCCGGGTTCAGATACTTCCACTGGACCCATCGCACTCCGGCCTCGATCTTCTCGGGCGAGGCCTTGGGGTTGAACATGAAGCCGTTGCCGCCGCCGAGGGTCGCGGAGCCGGGCATGGCGGCGACGCCGTAGTCGTCGTACTCGCGCTCGAACTGCTTGACGATCGTGGGGACGTTGTCCGGGCCGGCCATGTACATCCCGAGCTTTCCGGAGCCCATCATCTTCTGGACGTCGGCTATCTGGAGGAGCTGACGCGTGCCCATGCTGCTGTCGGTCCAGCGCATGTCGTGGAGCATCTGAAGCGCGTCGCGGCCGGCCGCGTCGTCGAACGCGGCCTTCCACCGGTCGCCGTCCTTGACCGCGACGTCACCGCCCATGGAGTAGATCCACGAAGTGAGGTGCCAGCCGCCTTCGTTGTTCTTGCTGTAGTCGGCGTATCCGACCGTGCCGTCACCGAGGGCGCTGATCTTCTTCGCCGCGGCCCGCACCTCGTCCCAGGTCGTCGGCGGCGTGTCCGGGTCGAGTCCCGCCCGCTCGAACAGCGCCCGGTTGTAGACCAGGCCGAGTGAGTACTGCCCGTTCGGCAGGCCGTAGATCTTGCCGTCCTGTCCCTTGAAGACGTCCTGGAACTCGGGACGGATGTCCTTCAGGTACGGCACGTCCTTGAGGTACGGCGTGATGTCGGCCCCCTGCCGGCGCTGGATCAGACCGGCCGGGTCGGTGAAGTAGACGTAGTACACGTCCTCCAGCTGGCCGCCCGCGAGCTTCGCCGCGAAGGTCTTGGGGTCCATCTGGCCCTCGTGGGGCTCGATCCTGATCTTCGGATGGGCCTTCTCGAACGCCTTGACGTCCTGCTCGAAGATCTTGCGGTCCACCGGCTGCGTCTTGGGCGGCATGTCGTTGACGCTGATGGTCACGGTGCCGTCCTTTCCGACGCCCGACGGCTCCGACGGGCTGCCGCAGGCGGCAGGACCGAGCATCATCGCCGAGGCCAGGGCCAGACCGAGCGCGCGACGTCGTGCGATGCCATCCATGTCCATGGGGATCCCATGCCTTCCTGGCGCAGTCTGCAAATGGTTTGCGTGACTTGCGGCGGCTCGGCCGCCGCGTCGTCTCGTCGGCGCCGACAGTAAAAGTGGGATACGCAAGAAGTCAATGAGCATGCGCAAAAACTAAATCTGAAGGAGAGGGCGACCCAGAGGTGGGTGTGACGCACTGTCACCGGACAGGACGACGGCGCGGGGTGATCGGGTTCCGCCGTGAACGACGGGAAGGGGCCCGGCCGTTGGCCGGACCCCTTCCCGTCCCGACGCTCCCCGCCGGGCCCTCACGACATCCGGGGGCCCTTCGCGGCGGACGGCGGAGGCGCCGTTGAGCTGCGCACGATCAGCTCGGTGTCGAACATCATCATCTCGCCCTCCGTCGCGTGCCCCTTCATCTGCGCCGCCAGCGAGGCGATCACCGCGGCGGCCATCGCCTGGACGGGCTGACGCGCCGTCGTCAGCGGCGGATCGGTCGCCACCATGTACAGAGAGTCGTCGAATCCGACGACCGAGAGGTCTTCCGGTACCCGCAGTCCCTGCCGCCGCGCGGCCCGGATCGCGCCAAGGGCGAGTGCGTCACTCGCGCAGACCACCGCGGTGGCGCCGTGCGCCAGCAGCCGGGGCAGCGCGGTGGCGCCGCCCTCCATCGAGAACAGCCCGTGGGCGACGAGTTGGCGCCAGTCCTCCCCCGGACCGGACCCCACGCCCATCCGCTGTTCGCGGAACGTCCGGTAGCCGGCGAGCTTGCGGGCCGACGGGACATGCCCCACCGGGCCGAGGATCATGCCGATCCGCTCGTGTCCGAGCGAGGCGAGATGCCCCAGCACCTGCTGGGCGGAGGCCGAGTCGTCGATGGAGACCTGGGCGACACCCAGATTCTCGTCCGCCGCGTTGAGCAGCACGATCGGTATCCGCCGTTCACGCAGGGCGCGTCCGTGTTCGGGGCCGGCGTCCGCGTAACTGGCGCCGACGAAGATGATCCCGCCGACGTTCTGCTTGAGGATCATGTCGATGTAGTGAGCCTCGGAGACCCCGTCGGCGGTGCGTGTGCACAGGACCGGGATGAGGCCGCGCTTGTTCAGAAGGCCCGCCAGCGCCTCGACGAAGGCGGGGAAGATCGGATTCTGGAGATCGGGGACCACGAGCCCGACGAGCGCGGCCCGCTCGCGCTGCATCTCGCGCGGTCGCTCGAAGCCGCAGACGTCCATCGCGGTCAGCACGGCGTCGCGGGTCGACGGCGCCACGTCGGTCGCTCCGTTGAGCACCCGTCGGGCCGTCGTCTCGCTGACGCCGGCGAACTCGGCCACCTGAGAGAGTCTTTTCTTCACGCCGCCAACCTACCAACACACCGCGCAAGAAATGAAGTTCGGTCGCGCAATTATCTGACATGAAAGGGCGGCCATGCTCGGGTCCGACCCGGCCACGCGATGCCTTCCCCCCGGTCGCGGCTCCGGCGGCCCGCCGGCCGGAACCGTTGACGAGACCCTTCGCCCGTCCTACGTTCCCCTTGTTCACGTCCGGGATCACGACCGGCGTCCGATATATCGAACCCAGGTGAGGAACGCATGGCCCGCACCGCCCACTTCACCCTCGACCCCGCCTTCACCGTCGGCGAGGTCGACGACCGTCTCTTCGGCTCCTTCGTGGAACACCTCGGCCGCTGCGTCTACACGGGGGTGTACGAGCCGGGCCACCCGTCCGCCGACGCCGCCGGCCTGCGCGGCGATGTCCTCGCTCTCGTCCGGGAGTTGGGGGTGAGCGTGATCCGCTACCCCGGCGGCAACTTCGTCTCCGGCTACCAGTGGGAGGACTCCGTCGGCCCCGTCGAGGACCGGCCCCGCCGACTCGACCTCGCCTGGCACTCGACCGAGACCAACCGCTTCGGCCTGGCCGAGTTCATGGACTTCGTCGGCAAGGTCGACGCGGAGCCGATGATGGCGCTCAACCTCGGTACGCGCGGCGTGCGGGAGGCGCTCGACCTCCAGGAGTACGCCAACCACCCCGCCGGGACCGCCCTGTCCGAGCTGCGCCGGTCGCACGGCGCGAAGGAGCCGTACGGCATCGGGCTCTGGTGCCTGGGGAACGAGCTGGACGGCCCCTGGCAGACCGGGCACAAGACGGCCCAGGAGTACGGGCGGCTGGCCGCCGAGACCGCGCGCGCCATGCGCCGGTTCGACCCGTCCGTCGAACTGGTCGCGTGCGGCAGTTCGAACCAGGCCATGGCGACGTTCGCCGCGTGGGAGGCGGAGGTGCTGCTGGAGACGTACGACCTGGTGGACCACATCTCGCTGCACGCGTACTACGAGGAGACGGACGGCGACCGCGACTCGTTCCTCGCCTCCGCAGTCGACATGGAGTCCTTCATCGAGAACGTCGTCGCCACCTGTGACCACGTGGGCGCCCGGCTCAAGTCCGCCAAGCGCGTCAATCTCTCGTTCGACGAGTGGAACGTCTGGTACCAGTCGCGCTACGAGCCCCCGGCCGGCGACACGTGGGACGAGGCGCCCCGGCTGCTGGAGGACGCGTACTCGGTCACCGACGCGGTCGTGGTCGGCTCGCTGCTGATCGCCCTGCTGCGGCACGCCGACCGGGTGACCGTCGCCTGTCTCGCCCAGCTGGTCAATGTCATCGCGCCGATCATGACGGAGCCGGGCGGTGCCGCCTGGAAGCAGACCACGTACTTCCCCTTCCAGCAGGCGTCGCGGTACGGCCGGGGCCGGGTGCTTCAGGTGGCGGCGGACTCGCCCACGTATCGGACCCGCAAGTACGGGGAGGCCGATCTGCTGCACGCCACCGCCGTCCGGGGTGGCGACGGCTCGGTCACGGTCTTCGCGGTGAACCGGAGCACGACCGAGCCGCTGCCGCTGGAGATCTCCCTGCGCGGGACGGGGGTGGTCGGTGTCGTCGAGCACAGCGCGCTCCACGACACCGATCCCGACGCCCGCAACACCCTCGCCGAGCCCGAACGGGTGGCGCCACGAGCCCAGTTGGGCAGCGAACTGTCCGGCGATTTTCTGCGCGCCACACTCGCTCCGCTGTCCTGGAACATGATCCGGCTGGCCTGATGGCAGGTCCCCGATGACGAGAAACCTCTGTGCGAGGTATTTACACCGGGCCGTTTACATCGATGTAATCGATGACCGGCCGCACGCGTCCGGCCGGCCTCCCGACTGGCCGGCCCGTGGCTTCACGAGCCCGCACATGCCTCTTCCCCGACCGGAGACGCCATGTCACTGCCCCCCACCGGCCCGCCCCACTCCCCGTCCGACCAGTCGAACACCGTCCCGCGGCCCGAGTATCCGCGTCCCAGCTTCGTGCGGGAGGAGTGGCGGAATCTCAACGGCACGTGGCAGTTCGCATTCGACCCCGGCGACAGCGGCCTGGAACGCGGCCTGGTCCACCAAGAGTTCACCGGCCGGATCGTCGTGCCCTTCTGCCCCGAGTCCGAGCTGTCGGGCATCGGGGACCCCGACTTCCATCCCGCCGTCTGGTACCGGCGTACGGTGCGCGTCCCGGCGCACTGGGCGGGGCGGCGCGTGCTCCTGCACTTCGGTGCGGTCGACCACGACGCGACCGTGTGGGCGGACGGGCGTGAAGTGGCCCGGCACAGCGGCGGGTTCACCTCCTTCACCGTGGATCTCGGCGATGTCGCGGGTGGTACGCAAGCGGGATCGGGCGAAGACGCTGAGGTCGTCATCGTCGTACGGGCCAGGGACACCCCGCACGGTCCGCAGGCACGGGGCAAGCAGTCCGTGGAGTACGCCAACAGCGCCTGCAACTACACCCGTACGACGGGGATCTGGCAGACCGTGTGGATGGAGCCGGTCGCCGGCGTCCGTCTGGAGCGCCCGCGCATCACCCCGGACCTCGGCTCGGGCGCGTTCCATCTCGAACTGCCGCTGTCGGCCAACCGCCCGGGGTACCGCGTACGGGCCGTGCTCCGCGACGCGGACGGCGACACCGTCGTACGGGCCGAGGTACCCGCCGATCTGGACCTCGCGCCCCGCATGGTGCTGACCGTCCCCGCCGGCCGGCTCAGGGCGTGGAGCCCGCAGGACCCGCATCTGTACGCGGCGCTGATCGAACTGGTGGACGCGGAGGGGCGGGTGACCGACTCCGCCGTCTGCACCGCCGGGCTGCGATCGGTGGCCATCGACGGCAAGCGGCTGCTGCTCAACGGACGCCCCGTCTTCCAGCGGCTCGTACTCGACCAGGGCTGGTACCCGGACGGGCTGATGACGGCGCCCGACGACGCGGCGCTCGTACGGGACATCGAACTCTCGCTCGCCGCGGGCTTCAACGGGGCCCGGCTCCACCAGAAGGTCTTCGAGGAGCGGTTCCTGCACCACGCCGACCGGCTGGGCTATCTCGTCTGGGGCGAGTTCGGCGACTGGGGCTGCGCGAGCGGGACCACCACCAGGGACAACCAGCGGCCGACCGCCGGATACACCGCGCAGTGGCTGGAGGCCCTGGAGCGGGACTACTCCCATCCCTCGATCGTCGGCTGGTGTCCCCTCAACGAGACCCATCAGAAACTGCACGACCGGGGGACGGTCCTGGACGACGTCACCCGGTCCATGTTCCTGGCGACGAAGGCCGCCGACCGCTCACGGCCGGTCATCGACGCGTCCGGCTACTCCCACCGCGTCGCCGAGACCGACGTGTACGACTCGCACAGCTACGAACAGGACCCGTCGCTGTTCCGCGCGCAGATGGCGGGCCTGGACAAGGACGCGCCGTTCACCAATCCGGACGAGCGGGACACCGACGCCGTGTGGTCGCTGCCCTATCGCGGACAGCCGTACTTCTGCAGCGAGTTCGGCGGCATCTGGTGGAATCCGGAAGAGGCCGCCGCGCATCGCGACGGCCCGGACCAGGACACCTCGGTGGACGACGCCGACCGCAGCGTCTCGTGGGGCTACGGCCAACGCCCGCGTACGGAGGAGGAGTTCCAGCGACGCTTCGCCGGGCTCACCGGTGTGCTGCTCGACGATCCGCACATGTTCGGCTACTGCTACACCCAACTCACCGATGTCTTCCAGGAGCAGAACGGCGTCTACCGCTTCGACCGCACGCCGAAACTCGACGTCGGGCGGCTGCGCGCGGCCCAGGTGCGCCGCGCGGCGTTCGAGGATCCCGCGGGAGCGGGCGGCGACGACGGAGGGGCCGAGCGGTGAACGGCCCGTCCCGGCGCCGGCTGCTCAAGGGCGCGCTGTACGGCGCCGGGGCCACCGTCCTGGCCCCGGCGCTCAGCGCCTGCGGCTCGGTCACGGGCAGCGTCTCGGACGCCGAGGAGATCCAGTACTGGAATCTGTTCCAGGGGCCCGACGGCGCGCTGATGAAGGACATCACCCGGGACATCGAGCGTCGTACGCCGGGGCTGAAGGTCAGGAGCACGGTCCTGGAGTGGGGGCCTCCGTACTACACCAAGCTCGCCATGGCCTCCGCCGGCGGGCGCTCGCCGGACCTCGCGATCCTGCATCTGACCCGGCTGCCCGGCTACGCCCCCGGCGGGCTGCTCGACCCCTTCGACATGGATCTGCTGGCCGAGTTCGGCGTACGGCGCGACGATCTCAACGAGACGGTGTTCAAGCGCTGTCTGTACGAGGGCGAGCCGTACGCGATCCCCCTCGACACCCACCCGTTCATCATCTACTTCGACCGGGACATGATGGACAGGTCCGGGCTCCTGGGGAGCGACGGGCAGCCGCTCCCCTTCGAATCGCCCGCGCACTACCTCGAAGTCGCCGAGAAGCTCCGCGAGGACCACGGGAAGCTCGGCCCCGTCTTCGGTCATGTCACCGACGCGGCCATGGGCTGGCGCATGTTCTGGACCCTGTTCAACCAGACCGGCGCCACCTTCGACCTGTCGGGTGGGCGGCTGGAGATCGACCGTGAAGTGGCCGCGGAGGTCGTGGAGTTCATGGCGGACCTCGCGCGGCCCGACTGCCGCACGATGGACCTCACCACGGCGATCGCGGCGTTCGCCAACGGCCGGTCCCCGATGATCTTCTCGGGCGAGTGGGAGCTCAACACCTTCCGTACGGCCAAGAAGGACACCCTCGGCGCCGCTCCCTTCCCCACCTTCTTCGACCGGCCGGGCGGCGCCTCCGACAGCCACTCCCTGGTGCTCCCCCACCGGACGGAGGCGGATCCGGACCGGCGGCGCCGTACGCATCAGTTCGTCGCCGAGCTGGTCAAGTCGAGCCTGGCGTGGGCGGCGGCCGGTCATATCCCGGCGTACCGGCCGGTCGTCGAGTCGAAGGAGTACGCGGGGCTGCATCCGCAGGCGGAGTACGCCGCGGCGGCCGACCATCCGGTGCTCGATCCGCAGGCCTGGTTCACCGGCTCCGGATCGGACTTCCAGAACCGGATGTGCCAGGCCCTTCAGCCGACCCTCACCGGGGCGGCGTCGGCGCGCAGCGCCGTACGGACGATGGAGTCGGAGATCAACACGCTTCTGTCCAAGCCCAATCCGGCCTGATCCCGCAGGAGAGGAGCGATGGCCATGAGC
Organism: Streptomyces panacea; assembly: GCF_040560175.1. Lineage (NCBI taxonomy): Bacteria > Bacillati > Actinomycetota > Actinomycetes > Kitasatosporales > Streptomycetaceae > Streptomyces > Streptomyces panacea. The sequence goes on along the minus strand of NZ_JARJHW010000206.1, from coordinate 71 downwards.
AGCGTGCCCACCGTCACCGGTCCGAACGCCGTCGACGAAGGCCGGCCTTCCCGCAGACGCGGACGACGTGG